>JBIPMW010000277.1:0-4454 GCA_044376455.1 Crocinitomicaceae bacterium
GCGATGTCCAAATTAAGAATTCTAAGCGTCTGCACGAATTTCCCGACTCGCAACCGACCGACATTGGGATTGTTTGTCCATCGCCGATTGAGCAAACTTTCTGGATATGGCGATCTGCGCATGCTCGTCCCACAACCCTATTTTCCAATCCTAAGGCCAAGGCCTGCCGATGATTTGCTTGCAGGCACCAGCATGCCTGTTTCGATTAAAAGAATGTTTTATCTGCCTGGGGTTGCCAAGGACTGGGATGGATGGTGGCTCGAGCGAGTCGTTTCAAGATGGATATCCTCAGTGAAGGACCTGCATCTCGGTGCGACCATTCTTGACGCTCATTTTGGCTATCCTGAGGGGGTTGGTTGCTACCGCGTCGCCAAGCGGTTGGGGATCCCGCTTTTCATCACCGTCCGTGGTTTGGAGACAGAATTGATGGAGGTGCCTGCGATCCGCACGCAGATGCTCGAGGCCTTTGATTATTGCACCGGAGTCATCTCGGTGAGCCAGTCGCTCAAGGACATGCTTGTAGAGAAGGGTGTCGATGTGTCAAAAATCAAAGTCATTAGCAACGGGGTGGATTCAGATATTTATAGTCCCGGGGATAAAATTGAAAGTCGACGAAAGTTTGGGGTGCCGCTCGATGCGAAGCTGATCGTTTCACTTGGTAATGTTCAGCGCCGAAAGGGCTACGATTTGCTGGTCGAAGCGATTGCTCCGTATCGCGATACGCCAAGCTTTTGCAGTGTCATCCTTGGAGGTATTAATGAACCCGCGACCTTGGCGAGCTTGAAGGTAAGAGTAGAACAATTGGAAATGAGCGACAAGGTGCGATTTTTGGGACAGGCTACCCCGGAGGTGGTCGTCCAATGGCTACGTGCAGCCGATGCATTCGTATTGCCGACGAGACGCGAAGGGTGCTGCAATGCAGTTCTAGAAGCGCTCTCGAGCGGTGTGCCGGTGATTACGACACCTGCTGGTGACAATACGAAATTTGTTGTCGATGGAAAGAACGGTTTCATCGTGCCGCATGAGGATCCCAAGGGGCTCCATCGGGCGATCGAGAAGGCTTGGGAACACCCATGGGATCCCCGGGCAATCTCCCAGTCCGTTCACCAGTACACCTGGGATGGCACTGCTGAGAAGGTCCACCTGTTTTTCCAAGAGCGACTCGGCAGAGGATAAATTGGTTTATTCATCTAAGACTATTTCCGTCACTGTGGATACCGAGGAAGAAGGGCTCTGGGGGGGGAGTTTTCCGGTTTGCAACTGCACCACGGAGAACCTTCGGGGTTTGGACCGATTTCAAAATCTATGCGATAAGTACTCGTTACCCCCCACATACCTAATCTCTGCACCTGTGCTCGAAGATCGAAGGGCCGTCAATGAACTGAAGGAATGGATGCTACAAGGACGGTGCGAGATCGGAGCCCACACTCACCCGTGGTGCAACCCGCCGCTTGTTGTTGAAACCGTTTCGAATCGAGATAGTTTTTTTTGCAATTTACCCAACGATCTGCAGTTCGAAAAACTCAAGTGGTTGACCGACCGAATCACCGATGTTTTTGATCAGCCACCCCGGACCTACCGCGCCGGTCGTTATGGCTTCTCTACGACAAGTATTCCGCACCTGTGCCAACTCGGTTACATTCTGGATTCGAGTGTGTTGCCTTTTTTTGACTATAGCGCCGAGGACGGTCCCGATTATCGACAAAGCGAAAGGCACCCTCAGTTGATTTCGGATCCTGTGTCCAAACACTCCATTTGGGAACTACCTGTTTCCACTGGATTTTCCAGTCCAGGGTTTTACTCGTTGAGGAAAAGACTCTGGCGATGCATTGGCGGCCCGCTCGGACGAAAAACGAAATTGGCAGGACTTGGCGTCAGGCTCGGTCTGACCCGTCATCTGAAACTATCCCCCGAGGGGACCGAATTGAAAGAACTCAAGGGGCTCGTCGACGGACTAGTCCGAGATGGAATGAACCATCTCGTGCTGATGCTCCACAGCACTTCGCTGATGCCTGGGTTTTCCCCCTACTGCAAAACGCCTGAAGCACTTGAGAACCTGTACGATCGTTTAGAAAAAACGCTTCAGCATGCAATCGAACATCATCATTTCCAAGGTGCAGCCTTGCTTGATGTCGCGACCAACCTGAATACCACTTTTGACCTTCATCACTCCTAATTGAAGCATTCTCTAGAGATGCGAGTATCGAACCAACAAGTTCTTGAATTTGCACGATGGACCGGGGACTGCAATCCGATCCACGTCGATCCGGTGGCTGCCAAAGAATCCGCATTCGGTGGCACGATCTGCCACGGCATGCTTGTGCTTATCGAGGCATTTTCCCAATGGGATTTTGGGTTCGATCGTTTTCCGACGCCTCTTGCGAATATCGATGTGCAGTTCCGTAGCGAGGTCCGACCCGAATCGCTGAGCCAAATCAACTTTGTCCGAACCGAATCGGGCCTGGGAGGCAAAGTCACCTCCAACGCAGGGCTCCAAATGGAAATCGCAGCCCGCTTTGAGAATTCGATCGCAAATCAGGTATCAACACCCCAAGAGCAATCCTTTTCGTGGATGTCCAGTGCTCTTGACCATGGCCTGAGAACATCCATTGAGGAACGCCCCGAACCATGGACCACCGATGATTTTTACGCGGGACAGGAAACCCTCGGAGTCCATCGCTTCGCTCTCCATGAACCCTCAGAAAAAAGCAAGTTCAGTACCGTTCAGGAACAAGTCTTCGGGCTTTGCAGTTTTATCGTCGGTATGAGAGTCCCAGGGCTCTCTTCGCTGTTCACCAAATTGAAAGCCCAGTTCATTGCCGATCCTCCCGCCACGGAGGAATTGCTCTATCGGTTAACCTTGCGAAACTATGATGACAATTTCCGGATTTTGGAAATGCAACTCGAAATTGCCACCAGAAACCTACATCCGGTAGCCAACTGCCAAATCGAATGCTACGTCCGATTCCCTAAACTCGATCCCCAACTGGCGACCTACGAGTCGGTGATATCCGATTCGGAAAAACAAGCGCTCTCAGGTCGAATCGCTCTGGTTTGTGGAGCAAGCCGCGGTTTGGGAGCTGATATCGCCGCTGCCCTGGCTTCCGCCGATTGCGTCACCTACCTAGCCAGCCGCAGACGCTCCCCCACCACCGATCAACTGGTATCCCAAATCGAGCAGCGAGGGGGAAAAGTTCACGTACTTCTCGGAGACTTAGGCGATCCAAAATGGTGTCAAAGCACTCGCGCCCTTATCGAACAAAACCATGGACGCCTGGATCTGCTTGTTCTCAATGCCTGCGAGCTGCCGCTTCTCCAACAGATCGCCGATTCGAATCCACTCGATTCTGCCAATTACATCCAGCACAATATCGCACTTTACCAGCAACCACTGATGCATTTCTTGGGACTTCTCAAGAAAGCCGACGGAACGCTCGTGGCGATTTCCTCTTCTGCAGTCGAAGATCCACCCGCTGGGTTCGGGGACTACGTTTCGGTGAAGCTTGCTCTCGAAGGTTCCATTCGGACCTTGGCCAAGGAAAGTAGCAATCTCCGCTGCTTGATCGTACGACCTCCCCAATTGCAGACCGCTTGGAATGATACACCGATTCGTGCCGTAGGATCGGTTAGCGTACCGACGGTAGCCACCGAGATCCTTGTTGCAATCAGCCCCCCGAAATGGGATCGCAATCTCAAATTGCTTACCAAGTTTCCTAAGCGGAAAGCGTTTCGAAATAAACGCAACGCTCAGATCGACTTGGCGCTCGTGGCAAGTTTCACATTGGATCCAATCCATCCAGGGTTCGAAGGCTGGAGCGATCTTCTCGACATCGCGATCCAACCCAATGTCGCACCTTATGCTCAGATCCTTCAACAGGCTCTCGATCCAACCAGCCTCGCTTCAAGATCGACTCTCGGGAGTGTTTTCCTTCTCCGAAGTGAGGATTGGTTCCACGAACTAGCACCCGAAGTACTCTCCTCGGGCGATCAGGTGTCGAAAATCCTCAGCAAGAATGCCTCTGAGTTTGTCAGCGCGATGAAAACGCATCGCTCTTTGGCCAAGGGACCAACGCTGCTTTTGATCTGCCCATCGTTTGCGGAGCCCGCAATTGCGCCGCTGTTTGACCAAGCCGAGTTGGAAATACAAACAGCACTCAGGGGATTAGCCGGCTTGACGGTATGGCGAGCCGACGCATTTCATGCCCGTTATGACATTCGAGACCTAAGCTTTCGCGATGTATTGCGAAACACGATAGGACATATCCCCTATACCGATGCGTATTATGATTTCCTCTCGACCCTATGCGTTAGGCATCTGCAGCGTAGGCTCGATACACCCAAAAAAGTCGTTGTCCTGGACTGCGACAACACCCTCTGGCGTGGAGTCGTTGGAGAACTAGGGGTCGAAGGAATCGGCTTTGATCCAGCGCATCATCGACTCCAAGAAAAACTAG
>JBIPMW010000172.1:0-4450 GCA_044376455.1 Crocinitomicaceae bacterium
TGTTCAGTTTCCTGTCAAGGAAGCTTTGCCACTTGATTTAGTGGAAGACATTTTAGACTACTTATTGGCTAAAAGTGCAAACCAATCAGACACAAAAAAAGCGCCCGAAGGCGCTTGATTAGTTTTTACCGAGCAAAATAACCAGATTTTTACTTTTTTTAACCTCCACCGATTTGCTATACATCTTGAGGAAATTGAGTACGCGTGGATTTGGCAAAAGTGTTTGGGTTTGTGGTAAAGTTTCGGAGTAATTGTTTTGAACCATAGGCAAATTAAAAGTTTAAGCATCTAACGCTAAACAATTAGAAATATTGTTTGTGGCCAATAATTTCTAATTTTGCTGCATCATCAATCAACAAAACACAACAACATGATCAAACCAGGTGTCGCCACAGGTGCAGCAGTCCAAGAAATTTTCAGCTTGGCCAAACAGAAGGGCTTTGCCTTGCCTGCTATCAACGTCACGAGCAGCAGTACCATTAATGCCGTGATGGAAACCGCAGCCAAACTCAATGCGCCAGTCATCATTCAATTTTCAAACGGAGGTTCGCATTATTTTGCCGGAAAAGGTCTTTCCAATGACAACGAAAAAGCGGCCATTTTAGGCGCTATTTCCGGTGCTAAACACGTGCATGCACTTGCCGAGGCCTATGGTGCTACGGTCATCTTACACACCGATCACTGTGCTAAAAAATTATTACCCTGGATAGACGGTTTGCTCGATGCAGGAGAACAATTTTACAAAGAGACTGGAAAACCCCTTTTTAGTTCGCACATGATTGACCTCAGTGAGGAATCCTTGGCTGAAAACTTAGCAATTTGTCAACAATATTTACGCCGTATGGCTGCCATGGACATGACACTCGAAATTGAATTGGGTATCACAGGCGGCGAAGAAGATGGCGTAGACAACACAGATATCGATAACGCCAAATTGTATACCCAACCTGAAGAAGTTGCTGAAGCTTATCAAGCGCTTTTGACGGTTTCTCCAAGATTCACCATTGCAGCTTCTTTCGGAAATGTACATGGTGTTTACAAACCAGGAAACGTGCAACTGACGCCTGTTATTTTGAAGAATTCTCAAGATTACATTCAAGAAAAATTTGGCACAGGCCCTAATCCTGTTGATTTTGTCTTTCACGGCGGTTCGGGCTCAACACTCGAAGAAATCAGAGAGGCTATCGGTTATGGCGTCATTAAAATGAACATCGATACAGATTTGCAATATGCCTTTACCGAAGGAGTTCGCGATTATATTACCGCAAAAATAGCTTATCTTCGTACCCAAATTGGTAATCCAGAGGGTGCCGATGTACCAAATAAAAAATTCTACGATCCACGCAAGTGGCTGCGCGAAGGAGAACTTACTTTTATTGAAAGACTCAGCGCGTCGTTTGCCGATCTAAATAATATCAATACGTTGTCGTAACTATGTCTTGGTTTAAAAGAAATAAAGAAGGAATCACTACTTCCACTAGTGAGAAAATGGAAGTGCCAGAAGGACTTTGGGTCCGCTGCTCTAATTGCAAAACGCTTTACACCAGCGAAGACCTACAGCGCAATAACTATGTTTGTGACCGCTGTTCGCACCATGAAAGAATTGGCGCACAAGAATACTTTGAGCTCATTTTTGACGATGCAAAATACAAAGAACTCGATGCCAAACTTAGTTCCGGAGACCCTCTAGGGTTTGTCGATACCAAAAAATACACAGATCGCGTAGCAGCAACACAAAAAGCAACAGGCCTCAAAGATGCCATTCGTACTGCCAAGGGTAAACTGCACGGCATTGATTTTGTCATTGCGGCCATGGATTTCAACTTTATTGGTGGCTCAATGGGTTCTGTGATGGGTGAAAAAATCGCTCGTGCCATAGACGAATCCATCAAAAGCAAAGCTGGTTTCATGATTATTTCTAAATCAGGTGGTGCTCGTATGATGGAAGCCGGTTTTTCATTGATGCAAATGGCCAAAGTTTCTGCCAAATTGGGTCAATTATCTGAGGCAAAGCTCCCTTATATTTCATACCTCACTGACCCCACAACAGGTGGTGTTACTGCGTCGTTTGCCATGTTAGGAGACATCAATATTGCCGAACCAGGGGCGCTCATCGGTTTTGCCGGCCCACGCGTAGTCAAGGAAACGATTGGTCGAGACCTCCCAGAAGGTTTTCAAACCAGTGAGTTTTTATTGGAGCATGGCTTCCTTGATTACATCATCGAGCGCACCCAAATTCGCGAAACATTGGGCTTGTCTCTCAAGTTGTTTTTCAATTAATCTGACTTAGTTTGTACCTTAGAGGCACAAGTGCTTCTATGAAAAAACTACTACTGTTATGCCTCCTGACGCTTTCGACGGTACATTCTTTTGCCCAAGACACCACTTGGGTCCAAACGTTTACATTTGATTCGATCACTACGCGTCGTGCTAATTTTCAGTTTCCAGCGAGCCTAGATACCCAGCGCTTCGAAAAAGTGCTCATGTTCTACAAGCTCAAGTGCTCACCTCTAACTACCCGGGATCAATATGACTGTATCAATTAATGAGTAAATGTGCTTGCGCAAAGTAGGGGGGAACAAAACTGAGCTCTTCCCCGGTGATTTTTGCAAACTTTCCAAGATGTCATGGAGCACCAGAGCTCACATGAGTTAAACTAAAAGTAAGGCTTTTTAAAGCGCGATATTGCTTACCTTTATACAAACGTTTGAAGTAAAAATGAAAAAGTACTTTTTTTTCAGTTGGTTAGTATTTGCTGCGCTCCATTCCTTTGGACAATTCTCCATTGACTCTTTGTCACATATCGATTATCAGGCCCTACATGGTGCCAATCTGAATGACGTATGGGGCTATGTCGATGAATTTGGAAATGAATATGCTATTGTTGGCACTTCTAAAGGAACCTCTATTGTGAATATCACGAACGGTGCGCAGCCTCAAGAAGTTTTTTGGTTAGCTGGTTCGGAGTCCATCTGGAGAGACCCTTGTGTTTTTAGTGATTACGCTTATGTGACCACAGAAGCCGAAGATGGCTTGCTCATCATTGATTTGAGTCCACTGCCACAGTCCGTCAATCTAAATTATACTTTTTACACCGGGCCAAGCGCAACACCGTGGCAAAGCGCACATACTTGTTATACAAGCCCTGATGGCTATGCTTATATTTTTGGCGCCAATCGCGGCAACGGAGGAGTCATTATTCTAGATCTCAATGCCAACCCGATGGCTCCTACTGAAGTCGGGACCTACGACCCCTATTATGTGCACGATGGCTTTGAGCGCAACGACACCCTTTATGTAGCGCACATTTATGACGGTTTTTTTAGCATTTTAAACGTTGCGGATAAATCGAATCCGGTCCTGATGGCTACACAAAGCACCCCTAATTTTTTTACACACAATATTTGGCCAAGTGCCGATGGTCAGGTCGTGTATACTACTGATGAAATCTCAGGTGCGTTTATAGCTGCATATGATATTTCCAATATGCAGCAAATTTCGCCACTTGATCGTGTTCAAAACAACCAAGGAACTTTTGTCATACCCCACAATGTTCATGTCAAGGGGAACTACCTCATCACGAGTTACTACAGCGATGGAGTTGTTTTTCACGACGCCAACGACCCAGAGAATCTAATTAAACTTGGTGCTTATGACACCTATCCGGGGCAGACACCGGGTTTCGATGGTTGTTGGGGCGTCTATCCATTTTTCCCTTCCAATAAAGCAGTAGCTGCCGATATCACCAAAGGCCTATTTATTTTACAGGTAAATTATGCACCTGCAGCAAGTCTGAGTGGTGTTGTTAAAAATTTAATCACAGGCTTTGTGCTTGATCAGGTGAGTGTCAATTTGGCTGGGGCTCCGATGACTGAATTAACAAATACGCAAGGTATCTACAAGACAGGAATAGCACAATCTGGTTCATATGCCATATCATTTAATAAACCAGGCTATTATCCTCAGACATTAACCGTCAATCTACTGGAGGGACAACAAGGCACCCTCAATGTTAACCTTTTGCCAATACCGCCCTATCAGCTAGAAATTCAAGTGCTTGAGGCCGGAACCAATTTGCCAATCAGCAACGTTCAAATCGAACTCAAGCACCCTCAAATCACGCATACCGGCACAAGCAACGGGCTTGGTACCGAAGTTCTCACACTTTTCTATCAGGATACTTATGATATCGTTGTCGGTAAGTGGGGTTACAATACGAAATGCGCAAGTTTGGCCATCGATGCCAGCACTCAAAATCTTACTTTTTATCTTGAAAAGGGTTATTATGACGATTTTAGCTTTGATTTCGGTTGGTCTGTCATTGGCGATGCAGAAACTGGCATGTGGCAAAGAGGGAAGGTAGTAGCTATTGCGCAAACCGTTATGGCACAAGATGTAGACCTCGATTGCACCGATCAAGGAATGTATACAGGCATTGGCACCACAATCC
>JBIPMW010000029.1:0-13361 GCA_044376455.1 Crocinitomicaceae bacterium
ACGGTCAATTTTGCGCGGGCCAATTAGGTTCCATTTGCTAGGATCTTTTTTGTCAAAGCGACAGTCGTTGCAGATCCAGGCGGTTTTGTCTTCGATGGTTTCAACTTCGCCATATTTGTCTTTGCGAGCAGTGACGCGATAGATTTCATTACCAAACATCCAGAGGACAGCCTTACCAGAGCACTTTTCACAAGCGCATTCGGCTTCCATTGGTTTGAGGAACCATACACGTGATTTAAAACGGAAAGTTTTGTCTGTGAGTGCACCAACAGGGCAAACATCAATCATGTTTCCGGAAAAATCGTTTTCGATGGCATTTTCAATGTAAGTTGAAATTTCAGCGTGTTCACCGCGGTGTAATACGCCATGTACGCGATGGTCAGTGAGTTGATTAGCGACATGCACACAACGGTAACATAAAATGCAACGATTCATGTGCAACTTGATCTTGTTACCAATTTCAATTGGAGCATAAGTGCGGCGCTCTTCGCGAAAACGCGTTTTGGCAGAACCGTGTTCGTAGCCGAGGTCTTGCAAATGACATTCTCCGGCTTGGTCGCAAATAGGGCAATCAAGTGGGTGATTGATCAACAAAAATTCAACGACACCGCCGCGGTTTTCATGAACGCGCTCTGAGGTTTTGTTTTTGACAATCATGCCATCCATGACAGGAGTAGAGCAAGATGCAACAAGTTTAGGCATTGGGCGTGGGTCTGCTGCAGAACCCGCAGCGACCTCAACCAAACAGGTACGGCATTTGCCACCTGTGCCTGGTAATTTACTGTAATAACACATGGCAGGTGGCACGATATCGCCACCAGCTTGTCGGGCAGCATTCAGGATAGTGGTACCTGGTGCTACTTCTATTTCGACATCGTCAATTGTTACTTTTATCATAAGACTATGCTTCAAGCGGTGTTTGGATTAAACCATAATTTCTTGTCTGAGCCTCTTGTGGAGACTTTACGTGCCATTCAAATTCTTCACGGAAGTGACGAATCGCAGCGGCAACAGGCCAAGCAGCAGCATCTCCTAAAGGACAAATGGTGTTGCCTTCTATTTTTTTGTTGATTTCTTCGAGTAAACTGATATCTTCAAGTGTACCCATGCCATGTTCTAGGCGGTAGAGAACTTTTTCCATCCAACCAGTACCTTCGCGACAAGGCGAGCACTGTCCACAAGACTCATGAGCGTAGAATCTTGCAAAATTCCAAGTATTTCTAACTATACATTGGTCTTCATCAAAAACAATAAAACCTCCAGATCCCAACATGGATCCTGTTGCAAAACCTCCGTCTGCTAGACTTTCGTATGTCATGAGACGTTGGTCGCCGTTGGCGGTTTTGGTAACTAAGTAATGTGGCAAAATAGGAACAGATGAGCCTCCTGGAACACATGCTTTGAGTTTTTTACCATTGGCAATGCCTCGGCAGTAGTCGTCGCCGTAGATGAATTCTTCAACGGATAAACCGAGCTCAATCTCGTAAACTCCGGGTCTTACCAAATTGCCACTTGCAGAAATGAGTTTGGTACCTGTTGAGCGTTCGATACCGATTGTCGCGTATGCTTCACCACCATGGTTCACGATTGGAACTACGGCTGCAATCGATTCTACATTATTCACAACAGTAGGATTTCCCCAGAGTCCTTTCACCGCAGGAAACGGTGGTTTCATGCGCGGATTCCCGCGTTTTCCTTCCAAAGATTCTAAAAGGGCAGTTTCTTCACCGCAGATATAGGCGCCACCACCGGGTGTTACTACTAAATCGAGGTCGTAGCCCGAACCAAGTATGTTTTTACCCAGCATGCCATTGGCATAGGCTTCTGCAATGGCTTTTTCAAGGATGCGCAGCACATACATAAATTCTCCGCGGATGTAGATGTATGATCTTCTTGCTCCGAGTGCATAACTTGAAGTAATCATGCCCTCAATCAGCAAATGTGGGATCTTTTCCATCAGATAGCGGTCCTTGAAAGTACCGGGCTCTGATTCATCGGCATTGCAAACGAGGTGTCTTTCAACGCCTTCAGGCTTTGCGAGAAAGGACCATTTCATTCCCGTAGGAAATCCTGCTCCTCCGCGTCCGCGCAAACCAGATTTCTTGACTTCCTCCACGACTTCGTCAGGACTCATTGATTTGAGTGCTTTTTCAACAGAGGCATAGCCACCATGCTTGCGATATACTTCATAGGAAGCAATACCGGGCACATGAGCGTGTTCTAAAAGTAGTTTTCTAGCCATTTTGATTTAAGATTTGGAAGCGTCGCGCATGGCGTCGAGTAATTCGTTGACTTTCTCTTTGGTGAGCTGCTCGTAAAACTGATACTTACACATGAGCATTGGGCCATAACCACATGCGCCAAGGCATTCTACTGTTTTTAGTGTAAACATGCCGTCTTTGGTGGTTTCGCCAACTTTGATATCGAGTTTTTGTTCAATGTATGTGATCAGGTCGTCTGAACCGACTAGCTGACAAGGGCCTGTTCTACATACTTCAAGTACATTTTTTCCGACAGGGTCAAGGTGAAACATGGTGTAGAAAGTGGCTACCTCATAGACCTCAATTGGTTGGATGTCTAAAATTTGTGCAACGCGATTCATGGCTCCGACACTCACCCAACCAAATTCTTCTTGAACAAAGTGTAGTATGCGCAAGATGGCACTTTTTTGTTTGCCTGCCGGAAACAAATCAATTACGCGCTGAATTTCAGTCATGGTGTGCGCACTGAAATCTATCGGTGCTTCATTTACTGCTTGTGGATGCTCTGCTTTCATATTAGGCGTCTAGTTCTCCGGCAATGACATTGATGCTACTGAGCGTTAAAACCGCATCAGATATAGGCATCCCTTTGATCATTTCTGGATATGCTTGATAATAAATAAAACAAGGTCTTCTGAATTGAAGTCTGTATGGTGTACGGCCTCCGTCGGAAATAAGATAGAAACCTAACTCACCATTTCCACCTTCAACTGAATGATACACTTCTCCTGCTGGAATTTCGGTTTCACCCATGATGATTTTGAAGTGGTAAATCAGGGCTTCCATATTATTGTAAACATCTGCCTTTGCAGGAAGATAGAAATCAGGAAGATCGGCTTTGTAGTCACCTTCAGGAAGGTTGTTGTAGGCTTGCTCGATGATGCGCAAACTCTGGCGGATTTCTTCTTGACGCACCATAAAACGATCATAGGTATCGCCATTGACGCCAACAGGAATAATGAAATCGAAGTCTTCGTATGATGAGTAAGGACTCATGACGCGCACGTCGTAGTCAACGCCTGCTGCTCTTAGATTAGGGCCTGAGAAGGAATAGGACAAAGCGCGTTCTGCAGAAATAGGGCCAGCACCTTTGGTACGGTCCATAAAGATACGGTTGCGGGCCAACATGCTATCAAATTCTTCAAAAGCCTTTGGGAAAGTTTTTAAGAACGATTTGAGCTTTTCGTGAAATACAGGGGTGAAGTCGCGTTCGAAACCACCTATACGACCCATGTTTGTTGTCAAACGCGCGCCACTCAATTCTTCGTAGAGTTCGTAAATTTTTTCACGCTCAGAGAAGGGGTAGAAGAAAGAGGTAAGGGCCCCTGCATCGACACCAATGACAGAATTACAAATGAGGTGATCTGCAATGCGTGCCAATTCCATGATGATGACGCGCATGTATTGTACGCGTTTAGGAATTTCGACACCGATGAGTTTTTCTACCGTCATTTCCCAACCTATGTTGTTGATCGGGCTGGAACAATAATTCAAACGATCGGTAATTGGTGTAATTTGATTGTAAGGGCGACGCTCAGCTAGTTTCTCAAAAGCCCGGTGGATATAGCCTACCGTTTGCTCAGATGAAATGATTTTCTCGCCATCTACTTTTAAGATATTTTGAAAAATACCATGGGTAGAAGGGTGGGTCGGACCAAAGTTTATCGTGGCAATGTTTGCAGGGTCTGTTTGCTGCAAGACATCTTTTAATGCTTCGCTCATATTTCGTTGGTATTGCGTCCGAAAAATCTGTCGTCTTTATCCTCTCTGGTGGCGTCTTCTAGGACGTACTCTTTGCGCATCGGAAAATAATCCATGTCGTCCGTGTTGAGGATGCGGCGAAGGTCAGGATGTCCGGTAAACTCAATGCCGTAAAAGTCGTAGGTTTCTCGTTCCATCCAGTTTGCACCGGAAAAAAGATCAGTAATAGTTGCAATTTGCAAAGCATCTTTTGCTAAATAGCCTTTGATTCTAAAGCGCAAATTGTTTTTCCAAGAATGCAATTGGTAAACAACTGCAAATTCTCTATTTAAACTTTCAGGGTAATGAACTGCCGCAATATTGGTAAGGTAGTTTACGCTCAAGGCAGGGTGCTGTTGTAACCATGCAATCATGGCATGGATTTTAGCTGGCTCTGCCTCGATATTGAGCATGCCATAGGCTTCTTCATGGCTGAGCACAGCGGCACCAAACTCGGCTTGAATGGCTGTAAGAAATTCTTGATTATTTAGCTTCTCCATGTTGATCGATATCGATTTCGTAGGTACCTAATAAATGCTTGTATTCTTCAGAATAGCGTCTGCGGTTTGATTCTTTTTTAACGAGCTCATGAATGTTCATGACACCTTCAATGATTTGTTCGGGTCTTGGCGGGCAACCTGGAACGTAGACATCAACAGGGATGATGCGATCAATGCCTTGGAGTACTGAATAGGTATCAAAAATTCCTCCTGAAGAAGCACAAGCTCCTACAGAAAGTACCCATTTCGGCTCAGCCATTTGTTCGTAAACGCGCTTGAGGACCGGACCTAATTTTTTAGAGATTGTTCCGGCAACAATAAGTAAGTCAGCTTGTCTAGGTGTAAATGACATGCGCTCCATTCCGAAACGAGAAAGGTCGTATGAACTTCCCATTGTCGCCATGAATTCAATGCCACAACAAGAGGTTGCAAATGGCAAAGGCCAAACAGAGTTGGCACGGGCTAGCGCGATGGCTTTGTCAAGGGTTGTGAGCTGATAGCCCTCACCGTTGATGGTTTCGAGGTCTTCTATTTTTCCCATTCTAAGGCTCCTTTTTTATAGATGTAATAAAAACCGGTCAAGAAAAAACCGACAAACATAATGACGGCCAATAGACCTTCTAATTTGAGTTCGTAAAAATTGACTGCGTAAGGATAGAAGAAGATAACTTCTACATCAAACAATACAAAAAGGATGGCAGTCATGAAATAGCGGATAGACACCGGGAATCGGGCATTGCCTTGGGCGTCAATACCACACTCAAAGTTGTCGTCTTTTTTAACTGAACTAATTCTTGGAGTGAGTTTGTGCGTGACAAAAAGGGTGAAAATCACGAAAGCTGCTGCCACAGCAATTTGCATCAGGAGTGGCAGATAATTTGCGCTTGAAGCTGCGTCCATGGTAAGAATTTTAATTACGTAACAAAAGTTACTGTACTTAGTTTGATTTGCGCCACAAATTTACTCATTACCTTTATTTAAACACAAAAAAAGCCGAGAAAATCTTCCCGGCTTTTTAATTTAGAATGCTTATGTATTAGTTAAACTTGACGCGTAGTCCAAAATTTGAAAAACCACCAGCACTAAATGTAGTGCCAAGACCTGCTATCTGGGTGATGTTGAGACCTGGTCTCATTTCCAAATAGAGGTGGAATGGTTTCCAGAAATCACGTTTTTTGCCGACCTGGAAATCTATACCGAGTGGCGCATAAATACCAAGACCAATGCCGCCTTTGTTTTCGAAAGTTTCGTGTTGATGCACTCCGTTGGCATACATGATGTAATCATTAAATAGGCCATAGAACTGGCTGTCACCGTTAGGGGAAACGCTGTGGTGAATGGTTGTTTGACCATTGTAACTAAAGCCGATATTAGCACCAATACCACCATAAAGACTCCAGCGCTTTTCACCATTTAGTCTAAATATCAGGGAGGCATCTAGTCTCAATTGCTCTTGTGAATAACGTGCATTGTAACTATGGGTGCTGAAAGAATCGACTAAAAACTGTTCCCCTGTTTGAGAACTTGTCAGTGTATCTACAGTAAAAGATTCCGTATAAGAACCACCGTAAGACAGCGCCGAACCTTGATTGATGTGCGTTAAACCAACGCGCAATGTTGCTTTGGGAAGTTTTGCAAATTGAAGCCCTGCGCTCAGGGTTTGTGCCTGCCCTGGTAAATTGAAATTGAACATCGGGTAATTCTGATACAAACTGAGGTCTTGTTGTAAAATACTCGATTGTGGAGCGAGCGTTTGAAAATCAGCTAAACTACCTCTGGACTGATTAAAAAACGTACCTGTCTGCAGGTATAATTCTGTGATTTTAACTTGTGCATTGACTTTCATGCCCATTAAAAATAGGGCTCCTAAAACAAAATTCTTGAACATATTTTTTAAATTGTTATTGATATTCCCAACAACGACGATTTCCAACTCTTATTGTTACACGCTGGTTTTGATAATAGATTAGAAAAATAAATGGACTTCAATTCGAAAATTTATTCTACGCTTAAGAGAAGAGATCTAAGTCGCTCATTTCCATTGGTTAAACGCAAGATGTAGGTACCCTGAGACAGCTCATTTATATCAATCCATTCCGCGGCATTTATTTGACCATTTTGAAGCAGCTTTCCGTTGCTTTGATAAAGTTCAAAGTTCAACGCTTCACCTTTGATGTTTTGAACTGAAAATGCTTGACGCGCAGGATTAGGGTAAAGCAGCCAATCTTCATCGGCAGCTAAGGTATGGGATTGAGCCGTAAAATCGGGGTTGAAGTCAACGCCCCCAAATCCATTGATGATCCAATTTGAAGGGTCGATGAAAATTCCGCCTTGTACGATGCCTAAGTTGGGTAAAATGAAACTTTCTGAGTTGCTTTGTATGTCAAAACGAATCAGGGTATCAGGTTGTGCTTGGCGCGAAATCCTTAGATCGATAGGATTGGTAAATAGTGGTGTGATATTTGGCATTGATACTGTGTGATTGATTTGTAAATGCACATCGTTTCCGACTTGATTCCAGACCACGTCATAGGTAGGGAAACCCTCACCAAAATACCATTGTTCAAAAAAGGTATCGAGGTTTGTTGCGCAATAGTTTGCCATGAAATTTTTGAAATCAAGTCCTGTGGCAGTGCTGTCTGCAAAATGTTGCTGGAATGCGCGCAGGCCGTTAAAGAAAAGGCTGTCATTATTGACGAGATAACGGATAGAATGAATGATTGCCGCGCCTTTGTCATAAGTTAGTCTGCCGCTAAAAATGCGCGCTTCGTTGAGTGAATCAAGTACCCAAACGCTTCCGCCTGCCTGATTCATCACGCTCTGGTGCACTTGTTGCATGTGGTTGATTTGTTGCCCAGGATACAAATTGGCTAACATTAAATATTCGCTGTATGAAGCAAAACCTTCATTGAGCCAGATGTCGCACCATGAGGCACAGGTGACATTGTTGCCCCACCATTGATGTGCTAATTCGTGTGAGGTTAGCGTTTTTTCAAATAAACCTTGTGTCGTCATGGTTTGATGTTCCATGCCTCCTCCAATTGGCGCCATGCAGTGACCATATTTTTCATCGGCGAAGGGGTAGGGCCCGTAGAGTTGCGCATAAAGTTCCATGAAATCTACAGTTTCATTGATCTCGCCCAAAAAGTAAGGAAGCGTGTTTGGGTTGTTGTAGATAAAGTTTTGAATAAGTACTGGACCACTCGCTCCTAAAGGGTTTGCATAAATACTGTAATCGATATATTTGGCTACCGATACTGAAATTAAGTAGTAATCAATCGGGTGACGGTGCTTCCATTCAAATCTTTTAAATCCGTTGGGTAAGGAAACTACATTTTCCAAGACGCCATTGGATCCTGCCATTAAGGTGTCGGGAACTGTAATATGCACGTCACAAGAATCGGCTTTGTCCGTAAGGCTTTGTTTCACTGCAAACCATTCATAAGCAGAAAATGGTTCGGATAGTGACCAAACGACTTTGTTTCCCCAAGTGTTGGAAGTGCCTGCGGTAAGCCCGCTGCCACCGAGCGGATTGGTTTGAGCCGTTGGTGGATTTCCAGCATAACTGATTTTCAATGCAAAACTTTCTTGTGCATTTGCATTCACGGGAATTTTAATTTTATTAGAGACACGATGAAAGTTTACAGCAACACCATTTACTTTGATTTGGCTAATGTTTAATGTTTCATACAATTCAACAAGCGCTGAATCTAATTGCACTTTGGCTTTTGCATGAATTTGAACGGTTCCACTCAAATAGGTAGAAGTATTGGTCATGTGCAGGTCCAAAAGATAATAGGATACATCGTACAACTCAGTTTGGGCAATTTCTGCAGTTGTCAATGACGCGCTTTTGATTGCATGTGAGTGCGCGCGGCCTTTTAATTCTCGGCATGATAATTGCGCATCTTGAGCGACACTTTTTAGGTGTAAGGTTAAAAAAATGTGCAGAATCAATAGTATTCGTAAACTTAGCATATCAGTTGTTTGCTACGAAGTTATGTATTCTTTTTTGTAAGTTTGTATATGCGTTTTTGGGCTACCATACTTGCTGTTTACTTTTTGTTGCTGTCCTTAGCGCCAAATTGGCAAGGGCTTGAGTTTTTCAAAACCGATGCCTTGCTTTCGCATTATGCAGCTTACCAAAAAGAAGCCAAAGACCCTAGTTTTATAGCTTTTATTCAAGAGCACTACATTCAACAATTTTCAGAGCCTCATACCGAACACCGCGAATTGCCTTTTAAATCTTGTTCTCAACAAACAGTTCATTACTACTATCAAGAGCTCTTACCAATTAAATCAACCGTTGCTGTGCTCTCTATTGAAAATAATGCAGAGCGCAATCATGTGGCCCCGCAAAATTTGGTGGTCAATGATTACTTTCATTTTTGGCATCCTCCTCAATTGTAATTAAGAACTCAAGCTTTATTCTTAATTATAATTGAAATCTTTATGTTAAATCGCATCATTCATTGGTCGATACACAACAAACTCATTGTTGCCGTATTGACACTCGGGCTCATTGTCTGGGGTTTGTTTTCCTTGAAACAACTACCCATAGATGCCGTTCCCGACATTACCAATAATCAAGTTCAAATAGTTACACAAGCACCGGCTGCCAGTGCAACCGACATCGAGCGCTTCGTAACTTTTCCAGTCGAACAAACCATGGCGACTATACCGGGTATTGAAGAAATTCGATCATTTAGTCGTTTTGGCCTGAGTGTTGTCACTGTTGTTTTTACCGAACAAACCGATATCTACTGGGCTCGCCAACAAGTGCAAGAGCGTTTATCGGAGGCAAAAAATAGCATTCCCGCTGGTTTTGGTGATCCCGCTATGGCGCCGCTCAGTACGGGGCTCGGAGAAATCTATCAATATACACTGAGAGCAAAATCAGGCTATGAAAAGCAGTTTTCACCTGCCGATTTGCGTTCCATTCAAGATTGGATCATCAGAAGACAGTTACTTGGTGTCAAAGGGGTTGCGGATGTCAGCGGCTTTGGTGGCGAAGTAAAAACATATGAAATCGCCATCAATCCTATTTTGCTGAAGGCGCATGAAATTACTTTAGACGAAGTATTCAAGGCGGTTGAGGCCAATAACGAGAATACAGGCGGTGCTTATCTAGAAAGGCAGCACATGACCACCTATATTCGAACGGAAGGCTTGCTTCATACATTTTCAGATATCGAACAAATTCAGATCAATCACCCAAGTGCTGAAACACCCATTTATATCCGTGATGTAGCCAAAGTTTCTTATGGGGCACAAATCCGTTACGGGGCGCTTACCGTTGACGACAAGGGAGAAGCTGTTGGAGGTATTGTGTTGATGCTCAAAGGAGCCAATTCATCAGAAGTAATCTATTTAGTCAAGGAACGCGTTGCTCAAATAGAAAAGAACCTGCCAGAAGGGGTTGAGCTCAATGTCTACCTCGATCGTACCAATCTTGTGAATCGGGCAATTCATACAGTGAGTACCAACCTCATCGAAGGTGCACTTATTGTGATTTTTGTATTGGTACTTTTATTGGGCAACCTCAGAGCTGGTTTAATTGTGGCCTCGGTTATTCCGTTGGCCATGCTTTTTGCCATAGCCCTCATGAATATTTTTGGTGTTTCGGGCAACCTCATGTCCCTAGGTGCACTAGATTTTGGTCTGATCATCGACGGCGCCGTCATCATCGTAGAATCTACCTTGCATCTGCTTCAACATCGTAAAAATGTCAAGCTCACACAGAATGAAATGAATGCAGAGGTTTATCACTCTGCTTCAAAATTCAGTAAAAGTGCGGTATTTGGACAGATCATCATTTTAGTTGTCTACCTACCAATTCTTGCTTTGGTTGGGATAGAAGGAAAAATGTTCAGACCTATGGCACAGACTGTCATTTTTGCCATTTTCGGCGCGCTCATTTTATCATTGACTTATGTTCCGATGGTTTCCTCCTTATTCTTATCCAAGCAAATAAAGCAGCAAGAGGGTTTTAGTGATCGCTTGGTCGCAGCCATCAGAAATCGCTACACACCACTCTTGCTCAAAGTATTGCGCCGACAAAAGTGGGTATTAAGTTCGATTGCGTTGCTTTTCATTATTTCATTTATCGTTTTTGGAAAACTTGGGGCTGAGTTTATCCCTTCGCTAGACGAAGGAGATTTCGCAGTAGAAACCCGTTTAATGACCGGAACAGGCCTTACCAAAACAATCGAGGCAACAACGAAAGCCTCTCACGTCATTTTAAAGAATTTTCCTGAAGTGAAGCAAGTCGTAGGTAAAATTGGTACTGCTGAAATTCCGACTGACCCCATGCCCATGGAAGCCTTTGATCTCATGATTATTCTCAAAGACAAAAGTGAGTGGGTGAGTGCGGATTCCAAAGAGGAGTTGGCATCCAAAATGCAAGAGAAACTAGACGAGCAATTGCCAAGTGTATCTTTTGGTTTTCAACAGCCAATTCAAATGCGCTTCAACGAACTCATGACGGGTGCCAAACAAGATGTCGTTGTAAAAATTTACGGTGAAGATTTTGAACAGTTGAGTCGTTATGCCAAGAAAGTAGGGAGTTTGGCGCATCAAATCAATGGGGTTCAGGATGTTTATGTAGAAGAATTGAGTGGTTTACCGCAACTGATTGTGCGCTATGACCGCGCTGCTTTGGCACGTTATCAAGTCTCAATTTCAGATGTCAACCAAGCGGTCAATCTCGGGTTTGCTGGTCAAAGTGCCGGGTTTGTTTTTGAAGGTGAACGCAAATATGAACTCGTAGTCAAGTTAAGACAAGATTTCAGACAGGTCCCCACCGACCTCGATCAATTGTTTGTGACAAACGCCATGGGGCAAGAAATTCCACTGTCAGAGCTTGCGCAAATTCAAATTGAAAATGGTCCCAATCAGATACAAAGAGACGATGCCAAAAGAAGAATTTTAGTTGGTTTCAATGTGCGCGGAAGGGATGTGGAAAGTATAGTGACTGAACTGCAACAAAAAATGGATGCTGCTATCAAATTTCAAACGGGTTATTTTTCCAAAATTGGTGGAACATTTGAAAATTTGGTTCATGCCCGTGATCGTTTACTCATCGCCGTGCCTATTTCTTTAATGTTGATTTTCTTTTTGCTCTACCTTACTTTCCAATCGGTCAAGCAAGCGGCTTTGATTTATTCGGCTATTCCTTTGGCTTCCATAGGTGGTATCCTCGCACTTTATTTCCGTTCGATGCCATTCTCCATTTCAGCGGGTGTCGGTTTTATTGCCTTGTTTGGTGTTGCAGTTCTCAACGGCATCGTGCTTATTGCAGAATTCAACACCTTGCGAAAAACTGGTGCTCCGTTGATGCAGGTGGTCGTTAAAGGTACTGCCAACAGGCTCAGGCCCGTTTTACTCACAGCTTTTGTCGCATCCCTTGGTTTCTTACCAATGGCCTTGTCACATGGGAGTGGGGCTGAGGTTCAAAAACCGTTAGCGACAGTCGTCATAGGAGGTCTGATTACAGCCACTTTACTGACACTTTTTATTCTGCCTGTTTTGTATGTTATTTTCGAAAAACCATTTAAAATGCGCAAAAAAAAGATCCTGACTTTGGTATTGCTGTTTTTTATTGTGCCGCAATTTTCAGCTCAATTGCGCTACACAGATGCACAAATTTTTGCACAAATGCTCGATCAAAACGGCATGCTGAAATCGTCGGCATTAGAAGGACAAAGACAACTCAGTATTGCGCAAGGAACTTCAGCTTGGCAGCCGTTTTCGGTTTCCTACATGAGAGGGCAATTTAACTCACAATACGCGAAAGACAACAACCTGACTTTTTCTCAACAGATTCCTTTTGCTGGAGTGCATAAAATTCAAAATGAAATAGGGTCTACAAAAGCTGCCTCTTCTTCAGAAGCATTGGCATTAATGAAGCGAAATTATAAACGCCAGCTTGATTTACAATTAGCACTTATCCGCAAACAGCAAAAAGAACTGCAGTTATCAAAATCTCAAGATTCAGTCTATCGCTTACTGGAGCAGAAATTGTTGGTGCGCTTCGAACTCGGTGAAGTTTCAAAAATGGATTACATTTTGGTGCACTCCAAGTCTGCGAGGTTAGCCGCACAAATCAAGCAATTACAGCAAGCGCTTTCGCTTTCATGGGCGCAATTACATATGCTAATGGCTTATACTGGGCCAAACTTTGAATTGAGTCGGGATGAAGCCATCAACCTTCAAAAGTTACCACTTGCGCCAAATATTCTGACGCATCCTCTCCTTGAACAATACGAGCTCAATGCACAAAAAATCATATTTGATATGCAGCTCAACAAAGCACAACAGGTTCCGCAAGTTGCTCTTGGTTACTTCAATCAAACGCTGGTTGGTACCCAGAATATTTCGGGTCAGGATGTATATTTTGGACCAAATCAACGCTTCCAGGGTGCTGTCGTTCAGACGCAAATCCCAATTGATTTTAAAGCCTTTCAAAAACGAAAAGAGGCCTTAGACATCGAATTGAAACAAAATGAATTATTGCAACAACAGCAGCTACAGCAATTCCAGTTAGAACAAGCGCAACTGTACAACCAGCTACTTGAATTGAGCGCGGCCTACACAGATTTTTCAGCGACAATAGAAAGTGAACTCGCGCAATTGCAATCAGATGCTACTTTACAGCTAGAGAGTGGGCAAATCTCGTTACTCGATTTTTTTCAATTACAAGACCACAAATTAGCTTTAGAATTAGAATTGTTGCAATGGCAACACGAACTCAAAACGATTTATATTCAATATAACTGGTATTCAAATGAAAACAATTAATCTTTCCACTATAAAGCTTTGTTTGGGCGCCTTGGTGCTATTACAAAGCTGTTCATCTGAA
>JBIPMW010000263.1:0-4434 GCA_044376455.1 Crocinitomicaceae bacterium
ATGCCATGTGTTACCTCACCGCTGCGATCGAGTTCTTGAACAGCTCGGGGAAATTGGGGGCTTCGGCCTCGAGCGCAGGACGCATGAACGGACGCTTGGGGTACCGAGCTCGGCGACGGCGAGTCTCGAATCGATACCCAGGACGCTCGTCATACCTTCGACGGCCGTCGACCCGTCGCCAGTTGGCCGGTTCGCCCTCTCCCTCAATGGAGGCGTATCGGTACTCGCGAATGATCGCAGTCTCGCCCCGTTCATGCAGACCAGCCACAGTGCTCGTGACCGACTCGATCGTGAAGTTGACTTGGTTGAGTTGCACTGGGCCGACGATCGTCGATTCGCTTTGGGGCTGGTACGCGAACAGGATCGTCTTGAGCGAGTGCGTGTTGGGCGAGTGAGCCGACGGTGGAGAGCCAGGTGCCGAAGCGGACTTTCGGCGACGCATCGACGACCGAGCTCGCTTGCGAACGAAAGCACCAGCCTTGGACAAGACTTTGCGTTTCGCTTTTTTCAGCGAGGCAATCACTTTAGGCCGATCGAAGAAAGCTTCTCGGACTTTGAAGGTCACGTTCATGGGGTGAATTTCTCCACAGCAACGAACGGATCCTCGTAGTACACCCGAGTCAGTTCGACGCCGGCAGCATTGTGGACAGCCACCGAGTAGCGGTACTCTCCGGGGACCAGTCCGCCCGAGGTCGCTCGAGGCATCTCGCAGGCGAGCGACCATTTCCCCGATCCGATGTCCGCAGCGGTTCCAGTGACGGCGAATGGATGAGTCCCGTTGGTTCCACCGAAATGGACCGTGACAGCACCGACCGACATGCCAGGGATCGCAGAGATCGTCCAGACGAATGCGGTACCGTGGGCCACAAGGTAATCATCGCCGATGACGATCTGATCGACGGTGCCTTTGGCGGTGACTGGGCCAGCATAAGAAACCTTGCCCGACTGGATCGTGTTGGTTTTGGCCGCGATCACATTCTCAAGCGACAGGTAGCGAGAATGCTCGACGGGGATCACTTGGACGCCAGATGTTGCGGACTCGGGGAAGAAGTCTGCGGTGATGCCGTTGGTTTCGCCTGCGGTGACATCGAACAGGTAGTAGCCGTCCTCCATCTCGGTCGGATTGGTATCGGCGAGCGCAGCACGAGCACCGCCGTCGAGAGAGACTCGGCAAGTGATCTGCGCAGCACCGCCAGTCACCGGAGCATTGGTTGTCCGGTTGAACGCGAAGACTTTTAGTGTTCCGGCAGTGTTTCGATACATAATTAGGTGAGGGTCAGGAGTCCATTGACTTGATCGAAGTCGAGCGTGATTGCTTCGCCAGCAAGCAAGGTGACTGAGTCGCCCCGGTCGTACCATCCGATCAGCGGCTTGGCTGGACTGGTCTGCGTGTCGTCGTAGACAGCGACGTAACGGAACGGGCCGACAGATCCGCCCGAAGCGGTGATCACCAGGTCGGCCACGGTGAGCTTGTACACTCCACCGGTCTGAGTGCTGCTGCTGGTCGTCAGATTGCGAGTGCTCGCGTTGGTGTAACTGATCTCAGTCAGATCGGCCAAAACCGCATTGGTAGCTACAGGAGCGACGTTGGTCAGTGCGACGGCGAGTTGATCTGTGGCAAGGTTGATCTTGCCTTCGGCGACATTTTTGGCGAACGATTGGAACTTGTTAAAGGTGGCCATTTACTGAGGTCCTCGCATCATGAACAGGTAGTAGTAGGGGGCGACTCCAGACGCAGAGCCGGTGAGATTTGCATCGGAGACGACTAGGATGTACTGGGCACCGTCGGCGGAGATCTTGCGATCGGCTAACAGCGACGCGGCAAAGTTGTCGAGTTGCAGTGCCATCGAGCCAGCATTAAGCTTGAGCGATCGAAGCAGCTCGGCATTATTTCCAGCTAGGAAACAGATTGCTTGCTCCGCCGTGAGCTTTCGATTTGCGATCAGTCCAGCATCGGCGCCCGTCAGAGCGTAAGCCGCAGCTCCGCCGTCGAGCAGTCTCGCGCAGATCGTCGCAGCCTCGTTGCCGGTCGCGGTGTAGGATGCAGGATCGGCTGAAAGCAGGCGGCTTGCGGTAATGTTGGCCGCGTTGCCGGAGAGGATGTATTGAGCTTGATCGGCAGCAAGCAATCGACTCGCGAACAAGCCTGCTGCTTGACCCGTCAGACTGTAGTTGGCTGTTTCGCAAGCGAGCACCAAAGCGGCGATGACCGCAGCGACACTGCGTCGTCTCGGTGGCTGGTACAACATTCCACCTCCCCGGCCCTGATCGTAGATAAATCTGGGTTCATGCGGCCTTAGCCCCTGACCGAAAACTATAACGTCGTCGATAACGCCGGGAAAAGGAAACGCGTTTGACGAATAACCGTCTCCGATTGCATTAACCGTAAAAGTCCCCGCCGCTAAGGTCAACGCACCAATCGAAACCCCATCTACAAAAAGGTTGATTGTTGAAATTGCAGCAGTGCTAGGTGTTGAAAAAATGCAATAATGTCTAAATGTCGTAAATGTCGTAAGATTAAACTCGACGTTGCCGGTCGGCATTTGGAAACGCAAATAGTTTCCCGACCGAAACCAAATATAGCTAGTGGTCGTTGTGCTATTGCCAATCGGCATTCCAATCGCCCCCGCGCCCCTTTGCTGCGCCCAAAACGATAGGGCGAAATCGAGGGTACTTAGGTTCACGGTGTTGACTGCTAAGCGATCATTCACCCCGTCAAAATTCAACGCTAATTTGTCTGGGCTTGCTACATACGCATCGTTGCCGTTGTTCGCAAAGTTGTTCAGGGTTCCATGATTCCGGCCCGTCGTGTCTGGCAATTGAAGGCCAGTGTTGCCAGTAAACGAAGGACACCACCGACCGACGATTCGGCTTGCAAGGCTTTCCCATTCCGGCCCGTAGTACGCGAGCATCAGGTAATAGTCTCTCCCTTGTCGACGACGGCCATTAGCTGCACGACGTAGGGAATCGACGAGTAGTTGACGAATCGACACTCGTAAATGTCACCGCCAGGGATCCAAACTCTGCGGACATCGGCGAGGTTGGTCACCGAGTTGGTATTGAGATTTAGTACGCGGTGGTTTCGCTCCATCGTCCAGGAGGTTGTCGCACCCGAGGCGATTCGATTCCATTGGATCAGCGTTCCGCCAGAGTTAAAAATGCAGACCGTGTCGCCGATGGAAAAGGCAGTCGAGGCGATAGCGATTGTGTTTGCCGAGGTGGACACATCAGCAGTGAGCGCCCCGAGCAAAGCGGCCGTCGTTGGGCCTTGGCCGACCATGTCGAAAATCGTCGTGGGGACAATGTCCGTGTTGTTGTCCGTCGGTCGGATCGCGAAGTATCCGGCGCGGGTCGGGGTGCCAGCGCTTCCACGGCCCATAAAACCGACGACCCAAGCCCCTGGCACGTTTCGCAAATCGAGCGTCGTGGATGCGAGTTCGATGTTTCCCGTCGCGACAATTTTCGGCGAGATCAGCGTGGTGTAGTCGGGCGTGGTTTTTGTGACCAGGGAAGGCATTACTTAGATTTCCTCGCTAGCTAAAAGCTCGATGTCTCGTCCTGTGATTGTGTCGTGCTGTTGGCCAGCGGCTAGCAGCGGAGCAGCTTGCTGCGGTGTGAGTCCCAGGCCATGCGGTTGCGGTGCCGTGAGAGCAGCACGGATGCTCGGGTCGCCAAAATCTGGCCGGGCATCCACGGCGGCTTCGCGGGTCATGAACGAGACCATGAGCCCGATGATCGGATTGACGTAAGCGACCGTTTGCAGCGCGGCAATGACCTCTCCGCCCATCGGCAGATTGTCGCGATAGACAGCGATGATCCCCATGAAGGACAGCGGCAGCGATCGCGGGACTCGCGGCGCGATCTCGCAGCACCGAATTGCGCAGTCTCCATACCGGCCCTCGGCCAGAGCTGCGGCAGCTTGCTGGTCGGCGGCGATCAATTGTCGAAGGGTCGGTTGGTCAATTTGCATCGGTTTTTGGTAGCGTCACATAGTGGACCGGGAGCCCGTCTCGCAAATTGTGCAGCTCGGCGCGGCTGATGCTCGGCGGTGGGCTGTCGGTGCGGTACGGGTGAAAATCAGTGCGTCTGTAGGGGCGAGCTCGCTTCGGGCTGTGGATGTTGGCTAACAGGGTCATCAGGTCACTGGTGCGATCCCAGCGGTCTTTGTTGATCTCGTCGGACATCCACATCAGCTCTCGCAGTGTGTAGGGCCCTGGCTCGATCCCGATTCTCGCTGCTAGTCGGAGGATGGTTGGCCAGTACTCGGCGCGCTCTTCCGCATCGCTTTTTCGATCATCTGATCCAGACTCGTCAGTTGCTCCTGGATCCCCATCTCCAGCAGCCCCTTGTCCATCGCGTTGGTGATCCGTAGGGCCGTCTGATTCTGGAGTGCCTTTCCTGCCTCGAGGATTCGCCGAGCGGTGGCCCGGCGAT
>JBIPMW010000030.1:0-13304 GCA_044376455.1 Crocinitomicaceae bacterium
TAAAACAGGGCCAAATTGCTTGATGTAACCTAAAGAAAAAGAGCCGAAATAAGGGCTTCCAAAATGACTAACCACCTGCCTCGGATCTACAAAGGCTTCTATTCTGCTATTTAAACTCCAATTATTTTCAAATGACCTGCGCATTTGCACATTTGCCTGCCCCCAATAGCGATTGGCATAAAGTATCAATGTGCTATCGTCTTGACTTCGTTGAAGGCCCATAAAGGCACATGCTTGCCATTCATAGTTGCCTTTTTTATAACCAATATTGACTTCCTGAAAATAGCGCCAACGGTCTTGAGCTGCTTCAGCCGTGAGTTTTCCTCTCGGAGCAACATCACCATAAAAATGACTCCAATTCAAAGACCATGTATCAAATTTCCATTGCAATAGCGCTCCAATACTTGGTCGGACTTGCGTAAAACTGAGCCGCTGCCAACCGTTTGTTAAAAAAAATTGCGCGTTAAATTTGTCTGAAAATTGCTGTGAAAAACGCAATCCTGCCACATAATAAGGCACATACTCTGCGGAAAGACTTCGGGTATACAAGAGTTGGTCTACACCCCGAGGTGTTTCTTGGGTATAGGGCGAACTGAAACTCCCATAAGCCAACTTGCTATTTTTGAATTTCAATTCAGCATATGCTTCATAGACATTTCTACGCCAATAAGCTTCTGAGGAATAATTGCGGCGCATGTAAGAGCCCATTGCTGGTGCAAAATGCAAGTTGAGGTATTTGAACTCTTGCCGAAATTCAAGCTCAAATAAATTGAGATCAATTTGATTGACTGCAGACTGTGAAACCAAAAATTGCAGCGTATCTCTTTGGTCCAGGCTACTGGCTAAATAGGTATCATAGGTTCCATGTACACTAAATTGACCAAATAGTTTAAAAACATGAAAACATGAAAACCATAAGATGACTGATTGCAGCTTCAGTCTTTGAAAACTGAAATTATTCGACAATAATTTTTCCACTTGAATAAGTTGTTTGAAGTAATATACTTGGTACACCTTTTAAATTGAGATCCCCAACACTGTGAAGTTGGGCTTTCACTTTGATGCCTTCTGAACTCAATCTTGAAGATTTTGGTGAAGCTGAGCTAAACAATAAAGAGTCCATAAGATTTAATTCTTGGGCTTCTAAACTTGCTGAGCCATCTAAATCAACATATAACCAATTGAGCTGCCCTTTGAGCTGCAGGTCTTGCCAACCGTATAAATTTCTGATAAATGCGTGATGCCCAGCCAATTCAAGTTGGATCAAACCAGCGCCCTCCTTCAAAATGAACGTGACTTCATTTTGCTCCCAAATTCCTTGTGTACGAACAGTGTCACTGTTTTCAAAAAGAACTTTTTGGAGGGTTGTAAAATGAACTTTAACGTTTACTTGCTCCTTTTGGTAACGCAAAAAATGACAACGGTTCCGATTTCGCAATATTAAAGTATCAAGCGCTTTTTCGGCTTCCAAGAAATTCAAGAGATTTTCATTGGCTTCCCATTCAATGTAATTCAAAGAATCTTGAATGAGCACTACCTTCATGTGCGGATGAATATGTAAAAACGCAATTGATTCAAAAGGTACCTGCTGCTTGATTACATTTCCAGCTCCCTTCCAGCAAGCCCTTTCTGCAGGTTTTTGGCAAGAAAAAAGCAGCAATAAACACAGAAAAGATATACCGGTTTTCATTTGTTAAAATGGTAAGTCAAACCAAGTTCCATGTAATCCGCTTTGGCGTAGTGGGTTTTTAGAATGAATAAACCCTCTAGCTGAGTAGTGAGCGAATAGCGAACACCTAAACGAATGTAAAATGGTTCATCCGGCTTTAAGACATCGCGGAGGTAGTATCCAAGTCCATAGATGTATTGAAGCCTATCAAAGGGTTGTATGTATCCTAAAAATAAACCGACTTGCAAAGGATCTAATCCTGAGGCCTGCGGATAACTTGGATGGTGCAAAAGACCCATTTTGTAAATCACATCTAGGGACATTTCAAGCCCTGCCTTGGGCCCAAAGTATTTTCTTGCAAAAATGTTGCCCGCGTATACAGGATAACGCCCGACACCCACAGGACGCATTTCTTTTTGCGTGTAAATCAAAGACGCGCCGTAACTCAACTGTGGACGTTGTAATTCTTTAACGCGCTCTTTTGGTTGGACTTCGTCAAAAAATCGTTGAACGCCAACAGATAAATACGGAACATTGATTCCTAGGTTGGGCATTTGAAAACTCGCATTAGAAAAATGGGTCATGTCTATTCCGAATGTGAGTCCGCAGTTCTTGATGCGATAGCTTTGTTTCAACGCAAAGCACATGAGTGCATTCACACGAGAACCTATTGCCACATTTTCTGGATTTAAAACTGGGTCGAAAGGTCGATTGGTGTATCCTAGGCCCGTCGAAAATCGAAAATCGAGGCGGTATCTTTTGTATTTAACGATGGGCAATTCAACAAATCCGTAAGCTCCCGTGAATTTGCCTAAAATCTGGTTATTGCCTACTGTTCCAAAAAATAATGTACCACCAACCAGTGGCTGACGATACGCTTGGTGCCACTTTTTATGTTGGCTAGTTTGATAAATATAGGAGAATTCAGCAGCTACAGCTGTAGCCTGAGGTAAGTGTGCCATAAGGGGGCGATGGGCTATCAGGAACCCCAGCTTTTGTCGGTATTCAAATCCACCTTGTGCATAAAAATGATGGTGACAAACGAATAAAACGTACAGGATCAGTGTCAAACGCATAATCAAAGTTAATGAAAAGCCCAATTCATATGCTAACTTTGCCCTATGGATGAAAGACTTATTGCCTTTGAGCGCTTATTGAAAATCATGGATGAACTCCGAGCGCAATGCCCTTGGGACCAAAAACAAACCTTTGAAACCTTGCGCAACCTCACCATCGAGGAAACCTACGAAATGGCAGATGCCATCACCGCACAAGATTACCAGAGCCTAAAAGGAGAACTTGGTGATCTATTTTTACACTTGGTTTTTTATAGTAAAATTGGGCAAGAACAAGGACTCTTTGATGTCACAAGTGTACTCGATCAAATCTGCGATAAATTGGTCTACAGGCATCCACATATTTACGCCGACACCGTTGTTAAAGACGAAGAAGAGGTCAAGGCCTATTGGGAGAAACTCAAACTGAAAGAAGGAAAAAAATCAGTTTTGGAAGGTGTGCCCTCTTCCCTACCTGCATTAGTTAAAGCTACACGCATTCAAGAAAAAGTTAAAGGAATTGGTTTTGAATTTGCTGACGCCGAAGATGCTTGGGCAAAAGTTCAAGAGGAACTGTCTGAATTGCGCCATGAAATTGAACTCAATTCTGAGCGCGTTGAAGCCGAATTTGGCGACGTCTTGTTTTCTTTGGTCAATTATGCCCGCTTTTTAAACATTTCACCCGAAAATGCGCTCGCCATGACCAATCAGAAATTCATAGGACGTTTTCAAAAAATGGAAGCGCTAATTTCGGAGGAAGGAATGGATATCAAAGAGCTAGACCTCGCAGCAATGGACCGCTACTGGGATCTTGTGAAAGCTCAGGAGTAAGGAGCCTTCGATGTGGTCCTTTAGCGCGGATAACACAAGAAATACTTTTCTACCGGAGTAGATAGTGCCGAAATATTGAGGTTATCTGAGGCTTCCGACAATTCCATGATTTGGCCATTTTTAAGCAGCAAATTGATGTTGTGCTTTTGTTCGTTGTAGGCACGGTTAGTGAGGACGTCCGAATAAATGAAGTAATTGAGCAATTCTGGGCTCAATTGATGTTCTTGTACAATGCGTTGTTGAACACTGTGAATGCGTTCATTCGTAAAAGGCGTCTTGGAAATTTCAATTTTGAAGAGTTGTCGGTTTACCAAACCCGAACACAAGGTTGCCAAAATGTAATCAGGTGCAAATTGCCATACTTTAATGGCACCCCAAATATCGTAGTCATCGAGTTGCGCAAAGTGCGTCAAGACCAACGGATCTTGCTCGAAATGTGCAGCCGTGATATCTTGCTGCAGAAAAAACTGCAAAGATGGACTCGCAAAAAGCGGCTCCCCGGCCTTGACCAATTCTTTGGCTCTTCTGAGGGCATGAATGAGCATAAACTCTGCAGCAACCACTGTTTTGTGGAGATAAACTTGCCAATACATGAGGCGACGCGCCACAATGAATTTTTCTACCGAATAGATTCCTTTCTCCTCCAGTACTAAATGCCCGTTATGCACATTGAGCATTTCAATGAGTCGCTCAGACCCAATGACACCCTCTGAAACCCCCGAATAAAAACTATCCCGATTCAAGTAATCAAGGCGATCCATATCGAGTTGCGAACTGACTAATTCGTGCAAAAATGGTTTGGCGTAGGAGTTATTGAAAATTTGCAGCGCAATTTCGAGGTCATGCCCATATTCAACTGAAAGTTCTGCAATAAAGAAACCAGAGATTTGCTCATGGCTAACTCCACAAACAATATCGTACTCAAGGGCATGGCTGAATGGGCCATGGCCGATATCGTGTAGGAGGATGGCCAAACAAACGCCGCGTTCTTCCTCTTCTGTAATTTCATGACCCTTTCGTCTGATACATGCTACTGCTTGCATCATGAGGTGCATGGCTCCTAGAACATGATGAAAACGCGTATGATTGGCACCTGGATACACCAAATGACTCAGACCTAATTGCTGGATGCGACGCAACCTTTGCAAATACGGATGTTCAAGGATATCAAAAATTATTTCGTGAGGCAAGGAAATAAAACCATAGACCGGGTCGTTAATGATTTTCTTCTTGTTATTTCTGGTGTGTATCGCTGGCAAGTTGCTAACTTTAAATTTTAATCAAAACTATTAAAAATTCAGACATATGCAGGGTAAAATTCTCTGGGCCGATGACGAAATCGAATTGCTCAAACCACATATTCTCTTTTTAGAGTCTAAAGAATACCTTGTCGACACCGCTACAAATGGTCAAGATGCCATTGAAAAAGCGGTGAAACAGCACTACGACATCATTTTTCTGGATGAAAATATGCCTGGATTAAGTGGCCTAGAAACGCTGGCGCAGATCAAAGAGCACAATGCGTTAGTGCCAGTGGTCATGATCACTAAAAGTGAAGAAGAGCACATCATGGAAGAGGCCATTGGTTCTAAAATCGCCGATTACCTCATCAAGCCTGTCAATCCAAATCAGATATTGCTCAGCATTAAAAAAAACCTAGATCACAGTAAACTGATCAGCCAGAAAACCAATGCAAGTTACCAGCAAGAGTTTAGACAACTTGGCATGCAACTTTCTGGCAGGCTCGATGCAGAAGAATGGAAAGAACTTTATGCCAAACTTGTTTTCTGGGAATTACAACTCGACAACATTGAAGACACGGGCATGCGTGAAATCTTTGAAATGCAGAAAAAAGAAGCCAACAAGCTTTTCTGTGATTTCATTGAAGACAACTACATAGATTGGGTGAGCGGAGACCCTGACGCCCCTTCCATGATTCATACTTTAATCAAAGACCGCATTGCGCCATTTATTGGTAAAGAAAAATTAGCGGTATTGGTTATTGACAACCTCCGCTATGACCAATGGAAAACCATCGAGGGCATTTTGGCGCGATATTTTCAAAAGGAAGAAGAGGATATCGTTTATTCTATTTTGCCTACAGCTACACACTATGCCCGCAATGCCTTTTTCGCTGGGCTTTTGCCTGCTGAAATTGAACGCCGCTTTCCGAACCTCTGGAAAAACGAAGACGACGAAGGCGGAAAAAATCTGCATGAAAAAGATTTCCTCGAGGCGCAACTCAAGCGCCTGGGCAAAAATGTTAAGTGGTCCTATAATAAAATCACCAACGTGGAGGCGGGCAAAAAACTCGCTGATCAATTTCACCAGTGGAAAGACAACGACGTCAACTTCATCGTCTATAATTTCGTTGACATGCTCTCTCATGCACGTACAGAAATGGAAGTGATCCGAGAATTAGCCGACAACGAAGCCGCCTACCGCTCGATCACCACAAGCTGGCTCGAACACTCACCACTGCTAGACATTCTTAAAAAAATTGCTGAGGCCGGATTGCGCTTGATCATCACCACAGACCACGGTACAATTAAAGTGACCAAACCAGTTAAAATCGTTGGTGAGCGCAATACCAACAGCAACCTGCGCTACAAAGCAGGGCGCGGCCTGAGCTATGATAAAAAGGAAGTTTTTGTGATCAAAAATCCGCAAGAAGCACAATTACCAAAACTGAAGCTTTCTGCTGAATTTGTGTTTGCCAAAGAACAGGATTTCTTTGTTTACCCGAACAACTACAATCATTTTGTGAACTACTATGGCCAGACCTTCCAACATGGCGGTATTTCCCTCGAAGAAATATTAATTCCGTATGTCGTTTTAAAAGCAAAATAAAGCGTCAAGTACGAAAAAGAATTTCTTGCTTTTGCTTCTTTAGAACTATTCAAAATAAGGAAATTCCGTACTTTTGTCAAAAAAACAAAGTATGGGTTCCTCACCATTTTCAGTACATGCCATCCGCGAGCTCTTCCCGGCGCTCAGACAGCAAGTTTACGGCAAGCAACTCATCTATTTTGACAACGGCGCTACGTCTCAAAAACCCCAGGTGGTGCTAGACACCCTCAAGCAATATTACGCACTTGAAAATGCCAATATTCACAGAGGTGTTCATTACTTGAGTCAGCAAGCAACAAGCGCTTATGAACAAGCCAGACGCACCATCCAAACCTATATTGGCGCCAAGAGCCCTGACGAAATCATTTTTACTAAAGGTACAACAGATGCAATCAACTTGGTGGCATTTTCCTTCGGTGAACTACTCAAAGCAGGTGATGAAATTCTCATCACCGCTATGGAGCATCACTCTAATATTGTTCCATGGCAATTGCTTTGCGAACGCAAAGGGTGTGTATTAAAAGTTGTACCCATCACAAAGAAAGGCGAGCTTGACCTCGTGGCTTTTGACACTTTGCTCAACGAGCGCACCAAATTATTGGCCATCACCCATATTTCCAATACGCTTGGCACCATCAATCCTATTCAGGAGCTTATTCAGAAAGCACATCGTGCTGGCGCCAAAGTACTACTTGACGGCGCTCAAAGCATCCAGCACCTCCAAATTGATATCAAGCAACTCGACTGTGATTTTTATTGCTTTTCTGGGCACAAGGTTTTTGGTCCTACCGGCATCGGTATCTTATATGGTAAAGAAGAAATTCTTGAAAAAATGCCGCCTTATCAAGGGGGTGGCGACATGATTGCCAAAGTTACCTTTGAACGAACGACCTACAACACCTTACCGTTGAAATTTGAAGCAGGTACACCTCATATTGCAGGAGCAATTGGCTTAGGTAGCGCTATCGAATTCCTCAACAGCCTTGATCTAAATGCTGCTGCAGCACATGAACTGGAGCTCACTAAATATGCGCAAGGTATCTTAGACACCTTTGAAGGGCTACATATCATTGGTGAAGCCAAGAACAAAACAAGTGTGGTTTCGTTTACCATAGATCATATGCATCCATTTGATATAGGAACACTTCTCGACAAACAAGGTATAGCTGTGCGTACAGGCCACCATTGCACGCAGCCACTCATGGACTTCTATGAAATTCCGGGCACAGTGAGGGCTTCCTTTGCATTTTATAACACCAAAGAAGAAATTGACACTTTCGTTGCAGCCCTAGAGCGCAGCATGCAAATTCTTGGCGCATGACCATACAAGAAAAACAACAAGAACTCATTGACGAATTTGCCATCTACGACGACTGGATGGACAAATACGAGTATATCATCGAACTTGGCAAAGCAGTCAAAGGCATAGCTGATCAAGATAAAACCAAAGAACAACTCATCGAAGGTTGCCAATCTAACGTATGGCTCACCTGCAGACTTGAAGCAGGCAAAATGTACTTCGAAGCCGATGCTGACGCCATCATAACTAAAGGGATCATCGGGATGCTTCTGCAAGTATACAACGGCGAAACACCACAAGTCATTTTACAAACTGAACCCAACTTTATCCACGAAATTGGGCTAACCGAACACCTATCACCTACCAGAGCAAACGGCTTGCTCAGTATGGTCAAAAGAATTAAAACTGAAGCGCTTCAATCGTTAAACCCATGAATGAACTCGAAGACCGCATTGTAGAAATGCTCAAAACCATTTATGACCCCGAAATTCCCGTCGATATTTTTGAACTCGGGCTCATTTACGAAGTGAAGATCGAAGAAGGCAACCATGTGTTTATTGACATGACGCTCACTTCACCAAACTGCCCAGTTGCGGAGTCTTTACCGAAAGAAGTAGAGGATAAAGTAGCCAGTGTTGAGGATGTAGCATCTGCAAAAGTCAATATTGTTTTTGATCCACCCTGGGACAAAGAAATGATGAGTGAAGAAGCTAAACTAGAATTAGGTTTTTTATAGACCCCTTTTATTTCCTGACGCAAGTAAAACGCTTTAGCCTGTAGGCTAATTGGTCATAATACTCGAAAGTAAGGCTATTTTTGGTGAGCATGATAATTTTTGTGCGCAGCGTATCTGTGTCTCTAATGATAGAGAAAACTTCATTATTGTTATCCAATAAATAGTTTGAAGCCGCAAATGAAGCTGAATCAGTGATCGCATACTGGTTGAAATAATTGTAGGTGTAATTTACCTTGCCTGATATTTGCGAGTTTTTGATTTCCCAAGTTCCTTGTGGCATACTGTCATAAAACAAAAAGCCTTCGCCGTCTTCAATTCGAACAATTTCAACGGCCCAAGTTCCAGGAAGTAGCCGCTCTGTTTTCCTGCTTTTTGAACATGAAAAAAGTAAACAACCGACTAACATCAATTGTAGTAACTTCATGACAAGGCAATTTGAACCATGCACTTCACGCCTATCTCAAGTGCTTGTTCATCGATATCGAACCTTGGGTGATGCACGGCATGAACAATGCCCTTTTGCATATTTCCAACACCAAGACGAAAGAAACAAACCGGACGTTTTTGACTGTAAAAAGCAAAATCTTCAGCGGTCATGCGTAAATCAAGCTCATGTACGTGTTCAGGCCCCAGCATTTGCATCAGGATTCCCTTCACATTATCTGTTAACGCAGGATCGTTGTGAAGAAAAGGATAACCTTTGGCAATTTTTAAATGAATTTTTGCGCCAAAATCAGCAGCTATTTCATTGGCTTGGGCTTGTAAAATTGCATGTACTTCAGTACGCCAAATTTCATCCATGGTCCTGAAAGTTCCTTTGATTTGAGCAGTACCTGTAACTACATTCGTGCTTCCTAATGCTTCAAAACGTCCAAAAGTAAGCACCTGAGGAATATTTTCTGGACATTTTACAGCTACTGCTGATTTACAAGCTTGCATCCAGGCCATGCCGACATCTATCGGATTGATAAAACGAGCCGGCAAAGCACCATGCCCACCAATGCCTTCAATTTCGACATGTATTTCGTCACTTGAGGCCATGTAAAGCCCACTGCGTAGGCCAACATTACCCACCTCCATTTCGGGATAAACATGCAAGGCGACTAATTCTTCCACAGTAGGATTTTCCAAAACACCAGCTTTGATCATAAGGGTGGCGCCACCTGGGCTTTGTTCTTCACCGGGTTGAAAGATCAGTTTAATAGGGCGTTTGAGCTGCTCTTTTTGTTGTTGAAGTAAAACGGCTGTTCCCAATAAGATCGCGGTGTGCACATCGTGGCCACAAGCGTGCATCCAGCCCTTATTTTGACTTTTATATGCCACCTCATTAAGCTCTTGAATGGGCAAAGCATCAAGGTCTGCACGCAAGGCTAAACATGGGGTATCGGATGCATGCCAACTCGCTCGAATAATAGCAACGACTCCTGTATCCGCTACTCCTTTTTCAAACGAAATACCATGTTTTTCAAGAACTGTACACACATACTCCATGGTTTGCCACTCTTGAAAGGAAGGCTCAGGATGCATGTGCAAATGCCTGCGCCATGTTTGCAACTCAGCGGTAATTTTTGATATGCTATTTTGTAAGTCAGTTTGCATCATTTGCTCGAATTCCTTGAAAACCGACTACTATCAGTTGAATAGATACGTAGGCCATGAAAAGTCCGAAAATGAGCTTGACCCAATGTACGGGTAATTTCAAGCTGAGTTTGGAGCCTAAAAAAGCGCCAATTATAAATGTACTGGCAATCAGCAAACCATAGCGCCAATTGACATTACCGGAACTCCAATAATTATAAACCGCCAAAAGCAATACTGGTAAGGATAAAACAAATAGCGAGGTTCCTTGTGCTTGATGTTGCGTCAGGCCTAAGACGAATACTAATGCTGGAACAATGATGACTCCTCCACCAACACCAACCAAACCACTGAGCAGCCCTGCTGCAATGCCAATGATACCAAGTATAAAAATAGTTTGAAGGCTCATATGCATCAAATTTAAAAAGATTTAAAAGGCAAAATCAATCTATTAATAAATTACAGCCCCGGATGTCGCTCGCTTCGAGTCTACCCTCGACCGTAAAGCCCCCTTGACTGATCCTACCTAAATCATCCGTTTGTATAAAACTACAAGACAACTGATTGGCTAGATCGATGAAATTAATCCCTCCTTTCTGGCCTTCTTCAACATACGTGAAAGGATCATAGGCATCACGAATCAGGACTCGACACCAAGCTGGTGGCTCAAATACATGTGCAGCAGTTCGGCAATATGCCTGCGAAAGCAATTCTGTCATGCCGTATTCTGAATAAATTTCTGCCACCTGAAATCCTTGCTTTAATTGCGCATGTAGTTCTTTTTTCGTCAGTTCTTTGCGTCTACCCTTCATTCCACCGGTTTCCAAAATGATGGCCTCCGAAAGGTTTAAACCTTGTTCGGCTAAATCAAGCAAGGCATAAGAAACTCCAAAAACAAATGGGATTTTCCCTGCTTGCATAGCCTTATCATAGGTGTTTGCCACTTCAGTTAAATTGGCTAAATAATATCCTGATAGCTCATGATCACTGGCTTTTATAAGCTTGTCAACCATATAAATTAGACTGGAGTCCCCGTTTTCAAGGTACGAAGGTAAAAGTGCAATGAAAGCATACTGCTGAGCAGCTCCAAAAACGCGTTCAAACGCAACGGACAGCGCAGCATCATACCACATGAGATCTTGAACATGGTGTTGACTACGTTGCTGTAAAGTGGTGCCACTAGATAGAAAAACTTTTTGAGCCAAAACGCCATTTGGCAGTACCTGGTGCGTTTTGAAAAATGAGATTGGTAAAAAAGGGATTTCTTGAATGGTTTTTGGATGTGGCAAACCAAGAAGCTGAATGTATTCGCTGTATATCGCAATATTTTGAAACTGCCGCTCATAGGTTTCAAGCGCAATTTGCTCAAAATTTTGGGGATTCAGTTGCAGTAAAAATGAACTTGGCTCCATGCGACAAAGTTAGGCCTAAACGATGAGCTATTCATTATAAAAGCAGTAATTTTGAACATTGCAAGCCCCAACTTGTTGCACAAAGAACAATTATGAAAAAAACAGGTGTACTTTTGATTCAGCTCGGCACCCCTGATTCACCAAGCGTGAAAGATGTCCGCAGCTACCTCTCTGAATTCCTCAACGACCCTCGCGTCATCGACCTACCGTACTTACTCCGTAAAATTTTAGTCAATGGTGTAATAGTGCCATTTAGAGCGCCGAAATCAGCAAAAATTTACAAAGAACTTTGGCAGTTGGGCAATGGCGAGTCTCCATTACTCACACATACGCTAGCGTTGCAAGCACTCCTTCAAAAAAACTTTGAAGGTGAAGATGTCACTATTGAAGTGGCAATGCGCTACAAAAATCCATCCTTGGACCATGTGCTTGAAAAAATGCGCAAAGCCAACTACGACCGCATCGTTATCTTGCCGCTTTTTCCGCAGTATGCCTCGGCATCCACTGGTTCTGCAGTAGAAAAAGCGATGAATATCATTCGTAAGTGGTGGGTCATTCCAGAAATCAAAATCATCAGTCAGTTTTATGACAATTCGGGCTATATCGAATCAATTGTTGAACAAACCAAACAATTTGACCTCAGCAGCTATGACCACATTTTATTTTCATATCACGGCCTCCCGGAAAGGCAGGTCGACAAAGTTTACGAAGATACCGACCTCTGTGCGGATCAACCCTGTGAAACCGAATTAAATGCCTACAACAAGTTTTGCTACAAAGCCACTTGTTATGCAACTACAAGATTAATTGCAGAAAAAATGGGGCTCCAAGAAAAAGACTACACAGTTTGTTTTCAATCGAGACTCGATAAAAAATGGCTCACTCCATTTTCAGATAAAGTCGTGGAAGAATGGGGACAAAAAGGTGCCAAAAAACTTTTGGTATTTAGTCCTGCATTTGTGGCCGATTGCCTAGAAACACTCATCGAAATTGGCGATGAATACCAAGAAATATTTGAAGAACACGGCGGAGAAAAAGTCCAATTGGTACCAAGTTCGAATACACACCCTGCATTTGTTGCCGGAATGACTACACTTATTCGAGCCCAGCTCTAGTATAAATATCAAAAAAGAACTTACCTTTGCAACGCAAAAAATTGAATGAAGCAAATTGAACTCATGAATTATAAAGTAAAAGACATTAGCCTCGCAGATTGGGGGCGCAAAGAAATCAAATTAGCCGAAGCTGAAATGCCAGGTCTCATGGCGCTTCGCACTGAATATGGCTCAAGTAAACCACTAGCAGGAGCACGTATTGCAGGTTGTTTGCACATGACCATCCAAACTGCTGTACTCATTGAAACATTAGTTGATTTGGGTGCTGAGGTTACTTGGTCTTCTTGTAATATTTTTTCTACGCAAGATCATGCTGCTGCTGCTATTGCTGCTGCTGGCATTCCTGTTTTTGCATGGAAAGGCATGAACGAAGAAGAATTTGATTGGTGCATTGAGCAAACTTTATTTGCATTCGAAGGTGGAAAACCTCTCAATATGATCCTCGATGACGGTGGAGACCTCACGAATATGGTTTTTGACCGTTTCCCAGAACTCACCAAAGACATCAAAGGCTTGTCTGAAGAGACCACTACTGGTGTACACCGCTTGTACGAACGCAAGAAAAACGGTACACTCGTGATGCCAGCTATCAATGTCAACGACTCCGTTACCAAATCTAAATTTGACAACAAATATGGCTGTAAAGAGTCATTGGTTGATGCGATTCGTCGTGCAACAGATGTCATGATGGCTGGTAAGGTAGCAATTGTTTGTGGCTACGGAGATGTTGGCAAAGGTTCTGCTGCATCACTTCAAGG
>JBIPMW010000411.1:0-4400 GCA_044376455.1 Crocinitomicaceae bacterium
CCAAGCTATGTTAAGTGCAGTTACGGAAATTCGTCCTGTTGATCTTCAAATTGCTCAAGATGAAGTAATGACAGCTAAGGCTAATGTAGAACGCGCTCAGGCGGAATTAGAATTATCCTATGTGCGTGCGCCCCATGCAGGAATAATTTTAAAAATTAATACTTTTCCTGGAGAATTAGTGAAAAATGAAGGGATTTTAGAATTGGGAAATATCCAAAAAATGTATGTGACAGCAGAAGTGTATGAAACCGATATTAGTCGAGTTAAATTAGGTCAATCTGTAACGATAAAAACCGATAAAATGCTCGGAGATTTAGAGGGAACTGTGGAAGAAATAGGTTGGAAAGTGGGACGACAAGATGTTTTAGGAACCGATCCTGTTGTCGATACAGATGCTAGAGTCGTCGAGGTAAAAATTAGCTTAGATCATCGCTCTAGTGCTAAAGTTAATCGGTTAACTAACTTAAAGATTAATGTGATCATTCATCCTAACTAAATAACTCATTCAGAAGATGAATATTCCTACTGCTTGGTTACAATTAGCTCATAAAAGAACTCGTTTAATTGTTGCACTATCTGGTATTATTTTTTCCACTGTGATTATTTTTATGCAGTTGGGAATTCGAGATGCTTTATTTGAGAGTGCTGTTCATTTACATAATAGTTTAGAAGGTGATGCTTTCCTGATTAGTCCTCGTTCTACATCCTTAATTGCCATGGAAAGTTTTAGTGAGCGAAGACTATTACAAGTCTTATCCTTTAATGAAGTGGAATTAGTCAGTCCAATCTATGTAGGCTATGCTCAATGGAAAAATCCCGATACAAAAAACTATTGGCGTAATATTTTTGTCATTGGAATTGACTTAAGATATCAAGCATTTAAGGCAGTGGGAATCAAAGAAAATTGGCAAAAATTAAAGATAAAATATACCACCTTATTTGACCAAAATTCTCGTAGAGAGTTTGGAAATATTGCTGAAGATTTCCAGAAGGGTAAAACTATTATTACTGAGGTGGGAAATTCTGGTAATAATCGAAAAATAGAAGTGGTTGGTCTCTTTGAATTAGGTACATCTTTTGGTTCAGATGGTAACTTATTAATGAGCTACCCTAACTTTTTAAGAATATTTCAGAATCGTTCATCTCGGTTCATTGATATTGGCTTAATTAAGTTTCAACCAGATATTGATCGGCAATCCTTACTCAAAAAGTTAAAGAAATATTTGCCGAAAGATGTCAAAATATTAAGCAAGCAAGAGTTTATTAACTTTGAAAAAAATTATTGGGCAACCAGTACAGCTATTGGTTTTATTTTTAATTTGGGGGTATTTTTAGGATTAGTGGTCGGGATTGTGGTTGTTTATCAAATTCTTTATACCAATGTTGCAGAACACTTAGCAGAATATGCAACTCTAAAAGCAATGGGATATCACAATCGTTATCTTCTGTGGCTCGTCTTTCAGCAAGCTCTGATTATTGCAGTATTAGGTTATATTCCTGGCTTTTTATTAGGGATGATTCAGTATTATTTTACCCAAAAATACACCTTACTTCCCATTGAAATGACCCCTACTAGAGCAATATTCGTCTTTGGCTTAACCTTGCTCATGTCCTTGATTGCTGGAGCCACGGCTATTAATAAGCTCCAATATGCCGATCCTGCCGATATTTTTTAGAGTATGTTTGAAAAGGTTTACGGGTAGTGTGGTCATCTAGGCAAGCCGCCTCAACAGGAGTCGGCTCATGCTGGGATAAATGAAAGCGGCGGAAGTTTCGGGTTAAGCTCATTTAAACCACTAATTGGCTATAACCAGTCTAGGAGAGTCATTTTTTATCGGTTATTTTTATCTCACATTCCTCGGGTTATCTTTTAGATCGGGATGTGATAGTTTTCTAAAGCTAATTTCAGTTGAGCAGGAATTGGAGTGGGTCTGGTTTCACTATCCTCTCGTCGCATACAGGCCGTCTGTTGTTCCCCTTTTGCCACTAATTCTTCCCCTTCATCAGTCACTCGCCAATATTCAAATAACATGGTAATTCGGTTTTGTTTAATCTCTCCTAAACGCATCCGAATAATAACATGATCAAAGGCAAATAATTCGGACAGATACTCACAGGATACTCGAACCGTTACTAAGGCTAATCCTTGGCATAATTCTGTGATAATATCTGGGGCATTATCTTTGAGAAACATTTCTCGACAACGACCTTGCCATTGCACATAATTGGCATAATAAACATTACCGACTAAATTGGTTTCTTGAAAACTGACAATGTGATGATATTCGTAGGCTTTCATCATGATTATTTAGCGATTTTTCGAGATTAACAACGGTTTTAAAAGAACGCTATTGACAATTGACCAATTTTGTCAGCTGCTTGTCCTCTTATTTGGTCGATTGTTGCTTAACAACTGCGATGGCAAATTCTACTCAAATATGTCTAAACCGCGCTCTGGGTAGGCAACCCATATAAAGTTCATTTTGTCAAGGATTGTTAAGATGCGCTTACCCTGAGGGGCATAAAGTAGGAATTTTAAGATGATCATAGGTTATCCTGATAATGGTAAACTAAACACAAGTTTTTTATTTTCTGATTATACCTCATGAATCAACCGTTAACTCGTTTTTCTCAAGAATGGTGGTCTGCCTATCAAACGACATGGAACGAACAAGAAAACTTAGGTAAAAAGTTCACTAAATTGGGAAAAGTAATTCTTTGGTTTAGTGATCATCAGGGGGTTTCTGTTTGTTCAGAATGGGATGATCAGGGTCAGATTGTTAGTTTAGAACTGATTGAAGAAATGGATGAATCTTTACCGATTTTTTCAGCAACTAGAGAAAATTGGGAACGATTTGTTAATCAAGAAATTGGTGCAGTTAAAGCGGTAATGACAGGGTTAATTGATTATCGAGGATCGATGACGATTATTGTTAAATATGGTCGTCACTTTGATTGTCTAGCAGAAGTAGCTCAAAAAGTCAATTAGTTATTTTACCTCCTAATTTCTCAGTAGTGCATTAAATCCTTCTTGTTGAAAATGGCGATCAAAAGTTAAAACATCGGAGATATTTTGTTGTCTCATAATCAACATCGAAGCACAATCTGTTAAGCTATAGCTTTTATCTCGTCTTTGGCGATAAAATAGCAATGCTTCGGTAAATAACTGAGAGGTTTGAGGGATAATTTCTACTGATGAGTCTTGGTGTAATTTATCTACAATATCTAGGGCAGCATCCCTTAAATACCCACCCCTTCCAGATAAGGCATTGAGTAATTCAGTTAACACCATTTCGCTAGTAACAGATAGAAATATATCTAATTCGTCGGTAATAGCTACAGAAGATTGATGTAAACTATCACGAGTGTCAACCAGTGCTTGAAGATAAGCAGTATCTAAAAAAATCTTTCTCATTCGTCTTCGTAATCCTCGTCTCTGGGTGCGCCATACATATAATGTTCAAAATTGCGAGCAAAATCTTTAGGTAATTTGTTCCACTCTTCAATGGGAACTTTTTCACCAATTTCCACAATGGCTTTCCAAAAGGGTTTGTGGTTAGCGGTTTCTAAGGAAGAAGTATCACTATTTTCGCAGGGGATAGGAGTAGGGTTAGAATTGTCCATTGTTTTTGAAAGATTAGGATATTATTTATTATATAGCAATTAGGTGGGAAAGGCATGGCTGAGGTGACAGCTAATTACGACAAAACATGGAAAGAAGCGATTAGCACTTATTTGGCAGAGTTCTTAAACTTCTTTTATCCCAATATTTATCAAGAAATTGACTGGAATCAAACCCCTATTTCCCTTGATAAAGAATTAGAACAAATTACGGCAGCTGCGGAAACTGAGCAACGCTATGCTGATAAATTATTGAAAGTTTGGTTATTAGATAATCAGGAAATCTGGCTTTTAATTCATATTGAAGTCCAAAGTCAATATGATCTAAAATTCCCTCAACGAATGTTTATTTATAATTATCGAGCCTTTGATTTGTACCATAAACCTGTTATTAGTTTAGCTATTTTAGGGGATGAAAGTAGGTCTTGGCGACCTAATTTTTATCAATATGGGTTAGGGGGAAGTCAAGTGAAAGTCGATTTTTTAATGGTCAAATTATTGGATTATCAATGGGAAGACTTAGAACAAAGTGAGAATATTTGGGCTATAATAGTCATGGCACACCTAAAAACTAAGGCTACGACTAATAATCTCAGGGAGCGTGAACAATGGAAGTGGAACTTAGTCAGAGGTTTATATCAAAGGGGATTAACCAAGTTTGAGATTATCAATCTAGGGAAATTCATTGATAAAATGATGACCTTACCCCCGCAACTTCAACTTAACTTTAAAACAAAACTCAGTCAATACGAGGAGGAAAACAAAATGCCTTTTTTAAG
>JBIPMW010000376.1:0-4383 GCA_044376455.1 Crocinitomicaceae bacterium
CAGCGTAGCCATAATTGACGCTGAATCATCAAAAATAGCCAAGATTGGGGGGTAACACAGCCCTCAGATAAACAGACTTTACCAGCCTTATGATAACAAGGACTTTTATCGGGTAAAATTTTCGTTCCAACGGGACATATCGCTTTATAAACGGCCGTTTGATAGAGACTGGGAAAGGATTTGAGTAAAGGTAAAATTAAGGGGGATAATTGCCATAAAAACATTCGCACATGGACAACATCTGGTTGAAATTCCCGCAACACTTTTTTGAGAGCAAAAAAACTAGATGGATTAACTGTTTGCGAAAGCACTTGTAGGCGAGAATTAGAGCCAAAACAATGATAATCAGCTAGGAGAGAGCTTTCAAGGTTTTCTACTCCCTGACAGTGACTACTAAATAGACGAACATTGTGACCACGGTCTATTAATCCTTGTTTCAGAGATAACATCTGTAATTCTGCCCCTCCAGTTGCCGTCCCATAATCATTGACTAACAGAATCTTCATCTTAGTTTTGATTGATAACAGTCGTCGATACTTGTGACAGAGAATCGTCTGATAAAGACGAGGATTGATTTAACCATTGACGGGCATATTGACGGGTTAAATAGTTATTGATAATCTTCTCAATCGGGGCAAAAAATCCATACATTAACAGTTTATTTAAAAGACGATTTTTAATTCCGAAGGTGAGAGAATTAATTATCGGCTGTAAGATAGTCTTTCTGCGTCGCCATCCCAGACCTTTATATTTTTGGCGAAAATACATATCTTCAGCTACTTGCCATTTTTGACGCAAATGGTTTAGGCTTCCCAATTCCCAAGCATCACTCCAGCGCAGCATATAAAACTCAATATCTGCCCAATTTAGGGTAATTCCGGGTACATAAGTCACTATGCTTTGAGGTTCAAAGTAAACTGTTCCGCCATTGTTGCGGACATTCATACAGAAATCCAAATGTTCTTTAGTATTGAGCATTTTTTCATCTAAATAACCCAGTTTTTCAAAAATTTCTCTGCGGACTAACATACAGTGAAATTCACACAATTCCGTTTCAGTTCGAGTCAGGGTAGGAAGCAGTTTTTCTACCTTATGACCTTGTTTATACATTTTTTCCCGTAAGCGCACTCTCCCCTTAATATCAGTGAAAAGATGAGCTTCTCCCCCAGCAAAATGTACTTCTTCATGCACGGGTTCGTGTTGACAAGTTAGAGGACCGACAATAGTAGCTCCCGTACTTTCTGCACAGTCGAGTAACTGGGTTAACCATCTCGGAGAAACAATCACATCATTGTCAACAAAAACCACATAGGGAGTTGTTACCCATTGTAAGCCCATATTTCTAGCTACATTGGGAATAAGATAATGTTCTGTCCGAATTAACTCGAAACCCTTTTCTTGGGATTGTTTTTGCAAGTAATCCCGAATGGGAGCAGGTGAACCCCCATCCACATAGACCAACTTAAAAGGAATATCGGTCATTTCATAAATGTTTTCCAGAGAAGTCATAGTAAAACTAAAGCGTTCTCTGGGAACAACAACTAGGGTAACTTTCGGTGCGGTTTTATCTTGGTTCATAACTCCTCCAAAATCTGACAATAATTATTCGAGTTAAGGAATAAATTAGGAAGCCATCGCTATAGATTCGGGTTTAGGTTTAGTCATAAATTCCTCATGATAAGAGCGCTCGGTATTGACTTTCCAGAGATTATGATTAGCCCCCATAATATTCTCAGCAGCCAAGATGGCCGATAACATAGAATGGTCTTGATTATTATAACGGTGCATTCCATTTCTGCCCACAGATTGCAGATTTTCAAAACTATCGACATAGTTTGAAATTACCTGTAGATGTTGCTGGTATTCGTCGTCATAAACGGGATAAGCTTTCTTTTGGCGAATTACCGTCCCGTCCACCACTTTTTTGATGTCATCTACGAGGCCAAGATTAACTATTTCCTGACTAGCTAGTTTAATTAAATCCTGATTATTCATTTCCCATAAATCATCTCCTTCGCTACAAAAATACTCCATCCCTAGGCAAGTTTTCTGAGGGTCGGGAACCATTTTCGGACTCCAGTTTTTAAAGTTCTGAATCCGTCCTACTTTAAATTCAGGACTGTGAATATAAATCCAATTATCGGGGAAAATATGCTCTTGATTGATGATAATTGGCACGATTAAAAAGTCACGGTATTTGAGTCCACGGGCAGCCTTGAGAACCTTTTCAGGAGGCAAGGGGTCTAAACGGTGCATTAGGGCAGTAATCGGCATGGTATTGATAAAATTATCGCCGGTAATCTCGGTTATTTCCTCTCCTTTTTTGATGAGAATACTGGTAATTTTCTGACTGTCTCTTTTAACTTTAATAACTTCCGTATCTAGGCACACAGGACAATCATGGGCTTCTAACTTTTCTTGAAAACGTTCCCACATCATCCCTGGTCCAAGCAGCGGATAATCAAACTCTTTAATTAAAGTTTTGGTATCATTTGCCCCAAAAAAAGCATTAATAACAGCTTTCTTTAAGGATAATCCTTGAATACGTTGGGCTGCCCAATCTGCCCGAATTTGGGTGCAGGGAATTCCCCAAACTTTTTCGGTATAACTTTTAAAAAAAGTTTGATACAACCGTTGACCAAAGCGATTAGTCACCCACTGTTCAAAGTTTTCTTCTACGGGTAAAGGATAAAATTTGACTTTGAAGTAACTATAAACAATTAATAAACTCTGAATAACCCCTAAATTACTGACAGCATTCATCGGTTCCAAGGGATAGCTAAAAAATTTACCCTGATAGTAAATCCGTGATAAACGGGGAACTTTAATAAAATCATCCCCTAACATTTCCCGCCACAGGTGTTGTACTTCGGGAACTTTGGTAAAAAAGCGATGACCACCGATATCGAAGCGATAATCCTTGTAGGTTTCGGTGCGAGAAATGCCCCCAACTCGATCGCCTTTTTCTAGTACAATTGAATGTAATCCGTGTTTGGCTAGGCAATAGGCGGCCGTTAATCCGGCCGGACCGCCACCAATGACGACGGTATGGGGAGAATTGAGTTGATTTACTGTTGTCATAGTTTTTATGAATCAGGAATTTGTCGTTTATTTTGTCAAAATGGCCTGTCAACTCAAGCCAGACGTTTCAGCCAATAGCGTCCTGTACCGAGGGCAAAAGCCAAACCACTGTAGAGATAATATAACCAGTGCCAAGGTAGGGTTAATATGACAAATCCTAATCCTCGCTTTTGTTGGAAAAACTTATAAACAGGTAAGTTTAACAGAACTAAGCCCAAGACTAACACACCCACGCCTAAAAGTAAATGAAAATACCATAAACTGGCTAACAGCAAAAATAAAAGCGTATAAACGAATACAACACTCCAACGGCTAGACCATTGTAAATTGAGGTCATTGACAAAATTTTGCTGACGGTGAATTAATTCTGTCCAGGGTAGGGCGCGATAGAAAAAATCTGCTTTTAACAGAGAAGTAAAAGTCCAATGTTTGAGATGTTTAACATAGATATCTTTGCACAAACGAATGCGGTAGCCGTGAGCTTTGAGACGATAACCCAGTTCGATATCTTCAATGGAAGGATGACGATAACTTTCGTCAAAACCGCCCATTTTCTCGAAAATATCTCGTTTAATCGCCCCGCAAGCTCCCCAAAAAGTGGAAGCCTCCTCGCAACCAATTTGATGATTATAATGATGAAAAAGGTTTTTATACTGGGAAAGAAAATTAACCGCCCCGGGTTGGTCATCGTAGGAACCAATCAACGCCGCTAGGGTAGAATCTTGATGGAATACTTGGGCGATTTTTGCTAAAGTATCGGGATGAATAGTCACATCTGCATCCATAAAAAAGAGAATATCACCCTTAGCCATGGCCGCCCCTTGATTTCTTGCCACTGCTGGCCCTTGATTACTTTCTAACTGTAAGACTTCTGCCCCAAAACTGACCGCAGTTTCATAGGATTGGGGATCATTTCCATCAACCACGACAATAACCTCCGTGGGGGCGAGCAAACTGGTGGATAAGCTGGCTAAACAGTTATTAAAGGCTTGTCCGCCTCTATAGACCGGAATAATGATAGAAATTAAGGAATTATTAAAAAAATCATTCATAGTTTTTTGGTCAAGTTTAATGTATATTGAAGCTCAGATTTGCTATCTTGTCGAGGAGTTGCTGATTTTTGCGAAGTATGTTCCTGAATAAAGCCATGATTTTTGCCAAAAAACAGCCAATTTTATCGATTCTTACGCTTATTTTTGCTTGGCTGGCCGTTGCCTACTTAGCTAAAGGATTTTATACCCTAGCTTTTGATAGTAGTCCCTCTGGTGCCAGAGATTTATTAGAACGTTGGCAAGAACAACA
>JBIPMW010000173.1:0-4370 GCA_044376455.1 Crocinitomicaceae bacterium
TTAGGACGCAAGGTTTTCATCCTTGAAACAGGAGTTCGATTCTCCTATGGGCTGCATTTTTTAACGGTTTTAATTAATAAATAGCTATGGCAAACCATAAATCATCCATCAAGCGCATTCGTTCTAACGAAGCTAAACGCGTATTGAACAAATACCAGCACAAAACTGCTCGTAATGCAATGCGTAAATTGCGCGCTACTAAAGACCGCAACGAAGCTGTAGGTATGCTTCCAACGGTAGTAGCTATGTTGGATAAACTAGCAAAACGCAACATCATTCACAAAAACAAAGCAGCTAACCTTAAATCAGGTTTGCAATTGCGTGTAAACGCGCTTTAATTCTTAGTGAATCCAAATTGTTAAGGGTCGCCTCATGGGGCGACCCTTCTTTTTTTCTTAAGTTTGTGTCATGAATAAATCGCTAGTCTTCGCCTTGTTTAGTTTTATCTTGGGCAGAGCCTGTGCGCAACTATTGGGCCCGGAAGATACCCTACTTCATACAAGTCGGACCTTTGGTACAAATAATGAGTTGCTGCATGTGATGGATGGCTTTTCATCAAGTTTTTTTCTTCAAGCCCAACAAAGTGTACCAACAGCTTCTGATTTATTGCAACCCGGATTGAGTTCTTTTAGCTCGGCAAAGAGTAGTGCTAAACCATTTATTTTTAGTGCATTGCCGCATTTGGGATTTGGCTATGGTTTTGGCGCCCAAGGTTCTCAAATCTTACGGCTTGACTACGAACAGGCATTTGCGCATCAGGCACTTTTGAATTTGCGCTATGACCGTTGGCAACGCAATGGTTTTGTCCGGGCCGATGATCTGCGCTTCAGTGGCTTACAAATTAAACTGCATCAGAAGGGTAGAGCGCATGAAGTTCAAATTGCTTTTGATAATGCAAGTGATGACCGTCAGTGGTCAGGCGGTATCGCAGATTATACACAGTTAAATTCGTTAGCCCTAGATTTAATTCCTGTTATAAAAGAGCAGTCTTATACCCAGAAGAATAGTTACAATGGCACGATTGATTTGCGTTATCGCGTGCTTGGAGATTCCATCCGAAGCTTGAGTTTAGCGAGTTTTCATGCTTATTACCTCCAACAAAGGGTATATCATGAAATAGGCAATTTATCGATTTATTATCCACAGACATTTTTTAATGCCGACACTTCTATTGATACCTTTAGACAAGTTTATTTTGAAAATCGAATAGGATTGAAGTGGTTCGCACCAAAATTCAATATTTCCTCTTTGTTAGGGCTAAAGCAAAGACAATGGTCGGACGCCCAGTATCAGTATGATACACTTGAAGTCAATTGGAACAATCAGTTCACATATATAGATAAGAAACACGCATTCAAACACGATAATGTAATTAATATCATTGGTGCGGGTCAGGGCATGCATTTCAATACAAGTTATACCTATGCCAACAAAGAAAACCCATTTGGTTTTACGTTAAAGCACAACTATCGCAAAGAGTGGCCAGTGCTGTTGCAGCGAAGTTATTTTAGTAACCTGACAAATTACTTTTGGACCAATCCACAAAAAGAGAAATTTCAGCAACTTGAGGCCAGCTTGAGCTATACATTAATGGCGCTTTCATTTCAATTATGCATGAGCTTAGCCGACTACAAGTCTGTTTATCGTTTTGACTTGAACCAGAACTGGAGTACAACAGGTTTGGCTTCAAATGGGCAGTTTGCCACTATTCGAACCAACGTAAAATACAAGTTAGGTCCGGTTCAATTCAATTCGAATTATCAATTTTTAGCGCAAAACACAGCTCAATTTTTACCAAAACACCGCGCAGCTCTTGCATTGCAATGGAGTGGTGGTATCTTCAAAGATCAACGTTTAAAAATGGCAATCGAGGGGCAACTGAGTTATCAGTCAAAATTTCAAGCGCTCGTATTTTTACCTTTCATAGAAAGTCTAGATTGGAATGCAACACAAAACAACGTTGTACAGAATGGTTTTGTAAATGCACAATTGAACGTAGCTCTTGAGGTAAAAACCTTTAGGTTTTTTGTTAATGTGGCAAATCTAGGAAGCTTTTGGAATCAGCCAGCCATTTCAATTGTACAGGGATACCCTTTTGCGCCAATGCAGGTTAGAATTGGCCTTACTTGGGATTTCTGGAATTAAATAGGGGAACTCAGTTTAACCGAGAACTTCGGCCATTTTAGCACCAATTTGTGCAGGAGAGTCCACGACATGAATACCACATTCGCGCATAATGCGTTTTTTAGCTTCAGCAGTATCATCTGCTCCGCCGACAATTGCACCAGCATGACCCATTGTACGGCCTTTTGGAGCAGTTTCACCAGCGATAAAACCTACTACGGGTTTAGTGCCGTTTTCTTTGATCCAGCGCGCTGCAATGGCTTCTAGGTTTCCGCCGATTTCACCAATCATGACAATGCCTTCGGTTTCCGGGTCATTCATAAGTAGTTCAACTGCTTCGCGAGTTGTAGTGCCGATGATAGGGTCACCGCCAATTCCGATGGCAGTCGTGATGCCCATGCCTGCTTTTGCAACTTGGTCAGCTGCTTCGTAGGTAAGCGTACCTGATTTTGATACGATTCCGATTTTGCCTTTTTTGAAGACAAAACCTGGCATGATGCCAACCTTGGCCTCACCAGCTGTAATAATGCCCGGACAATTTGGACCAATTAAACGTGTATTGTAGGCTTTGATGTATTCTTTTGCTTTAACCATGTCGTTTACCGGGATACCCTCAGTAATACAAACAATCACTTTGATTCCGGCTTCGGCAGCTTCCATAATGGCATCAGCAGCAAAGGCAGGTGGAACAAAGATGATAGAGGTATCGGCTTGAGTTTGTTGTACAGCATCGGCAACAGTATTGAATACTGGGCGATCGAGGTGTAGGCTCCCACCTTTGCCAGGTGTTACACCTCCGACAACGTTTGTTCCAAATTCGATCATTTGGCCTGCGTGGAAGGTACCTTCGCTACCTGTAAATCCTTGTACAATTACTCTTGAATTTTTATTTACCAATACACTCATAGTATGTTATTTTTTGCGTGTCAAAAATAAGCATTTATTTGGCATCAACGATGGTCAAATCAAAATACAATATTTTATCCTTTGAAATTTTGTCAGTACCAGCTTGACCGTAGGCAAGTTGAGGTGGTGCGATGCAGCGCAATTTGCTGCCTGCTGGTAATTGGTATAGCGCTTCTTGCCAAGCTTTGATCAAGCCATTTAAAGGGAGGCCCAAAGGTTGGTCTTGTTTTTCTATGCGTTCACCTGAAAGTAGGTATAGTTCATAGGTTACCCAAATGCTATCTTGGATTTGAATTTTTTTACCGTTGCCGAGACTATCTATTTTCAGATACAAACCGCTGCCAGTAGGTTCTAAATTGAGGTTTTTTTTGGCAATGTATTGCTTGATTTGTTGGTTAAAATTATTGGTTTGGTCTTTGGAATAACCACACGCGAATAACAAACTAGCAACACAGCAAAAGATTAAAAATCGAATCATGGTTTTTGCAAAACAGCTAAATAATGATCTTCAAGGGTGCTCGCTCGGCGACATTTGAAACCAATCTCGGTGGCATGTTGATGGAGGGTATCGTAGTCAACGTAGAGCCAATCAAATGTTGGGCCGCTGATTTTTTTGTAGTGCATTTGAAATTTAAAATTGCCGTAGTATTCGGCATTGAGATCAAGCCAAACGGAACCATCTTCATCTTCGTAGAGATATTTGACATCTGTTGAGTCAGCGATAAGGCAGCCTCCTGGCTCAAGTAAATCGAATGCATGTTTTAAAAAAACAGGCAATTTTGAAAGTTTTTGTGCCAAGCCAAAACCGTTCATCAAAGATAGGATTGTATTGTATTTGTGCTTGGTATTTAGGCTAAAAAAATCAAGTTGTTTGGCATTCAGACCAAGACTCTTCATATAGCTTACTGCTCCTGCAGAAAGATCTATTGGACTGACATCAAGTCCGTAATCTTGTAGAACTAAGCTGTGGACACCTGCGCCCGCGCCGATGTCTAGTACTTTGCCCTTACAAAGACTTAATGCTTCAAGTTCTATGTCAGGCATGTCTTGCTCTTTTCTAAACAGCACTTCAATAGGAATGATGTCGTCGTCGCAGAGGTCTGAGGAAACGATGATATCGAAAGGCTTTTTTGTTTTTGCGTAATCGAGAATGGCTTGACCTATTGGATCTCCACTTGGAGTGGTATTTTTAGTATTCATATTCGTTGTAATCAGTGAGGTCGTCGTCGGCATAGTCGTCGTCAAAGTCTTGAAAACCAAATTCGTCTTCTTCTTCGTCGGTGGCTTGATTGCCTAATTCATCGTCTCCAAATAGGTTTTCATCGAGAAGTGCACGCGAT
>JBIPMW010000217.1:0-3049 GCA_044376455.1 Crocinitomicaceae bacterium
GCTGTAGGATAATACGCGTAACCAGCTACACCATTTTCCATTTGATCTACGATCCATACATTTAGATAATTAGAACGATACCATTGATTTAACTTAGAATAATCGTCACCTTGAAATGTCTCATGAGAATAGATATGCTCAATACCATTTGTGCAATTTCCGTAAGGGTCGATGTTCGCTAATTTAAATTCGATTCCGACATCGGCATATAAAGACTTAAATGGCGCTATGACCAATGCGGTATCTTGGTTTAATAATCTGAAATCTCGGTTTAAGATATCGACTTGATCATAAATTTGCTCATCTGTTATATTTTCAGAGCCGTTGTAATGAATGACATGGAAAACGATGGGAATAGAAAATATTACCAAAGTGTCGTCACCCTTCTCTTCAAGTCTGTAATTTTTGGCCAATAAGGCCTCTTGATCCAATATGAATTTTGGATCTTCTTTATAAAGTTGCTGTAATTTATCGTTTACGCCGCACTTAAACTGACTCCAAAGTGAACCAGATAGGCAGCAAAATAGAAACAGCAACGAGGTTGCAATTTTCATTTTCTAAATTTTTTACGTGAATAATATGAAGCTATTAAACCACGTAAAAATCTGGAGGAGGAGTATTTGTAAGGAGATCCGGGGCAGAAAAGAAAGGCCCACGGTATATAATTTTTTGTTTTGAAACTGGTTCCGAACGGAACTTTATAAATAATTCAATATTTGGGTCATGAATCTCAAGGGGCTCTTGAAATAATTTTATCCAACCATGTGCAGGATGCCCCGGCGGAGTACTTGTCAAGTTTACAGCGGTAGCCGTAGACAAACGTTCAAACAACTTAGTTTCCTGGATGTCATTGATGCATTGATAATGCCAAATTCCTTTGACTTTTTGCTTGTGTACGACATCATAAAACCTACCATTCAGCCTGAATTCGTGGGGCTTCACCCATTTGAGTTGTCGACTTTCTTTTTCTGAAAAATGAAATGAAATGAGTTGGTTTTCGGGAACTGAATGTTTGATCGCTTTTTTGATTTGTTTGCGTATCAGGTAATGCTCAATTTCAAAAAATGCAAAAAAACCTACCAATTGATAGGTAAAAAGTACTAGAAAGCCGATTTGCAAAAATTTCCGCACATTCAAAGATAAACTTAAATTAGCAAACCAAATCATTCTCAAAAAGTGAAAGTTTATCAAATTGACTTTGTTCAAAGACGCCGCTACCATCAAAACGACTTGGCGGGTAAAAAGCAAGTTCTGATTGCACTACATGGTTATGGTCAATTAGCCCAATATTTTTGTAGAAAATTCAAAGACCTCGAGGAAACTTGGGGTCTTGTTTTTCCGGAAGGTCCACATCGTTTTTATCTCGAGGGTAGTAGCGGACGTGTAGGTGCATCCTGGATGACCAAAGAGTGGCGAGAACAAGATATTTTTGAAAACACAAACTATTTACTTCAACTGATCGCTAAAATAAAATCAAAGCATCCTGCTATTTCGATAACCTTACTTGGTTTTTCTCAAGGAGGAGCCACAGCAGCCAGATTGTATCAGACAGAACCAACATTATTTAAAAAGCTCATCTTATGGGCAAGTGTGTTTCCACCTGATATCGACGTCGCTAGTTTCTCAAATGCAGCCCAACTACATTTTGCGATCGGGAACCGAGACCCCTACTTCGCAAAAGACGGAGCTTCCCAAATGATTAATGAATATGCAGGTTTAGGCTTTCAAACCCACAACTTTAGTGGGGCACATGACATCAACAGTACTAAATTATTAGAAATCCTGAGTCGTTGATTTTGAACTTGTATCATGAAATACCTTCCTGATAAAGCTATTCTTTAGACTCCCATTTCCCTACGACAGCTGTTGCTATTGAATTACCGAGTACATTAGTTGCACTGCGAAACATATCGCAAAAATGGTCAATTGGCAAAATCAAGGCGACGCCTTCGATAGGGATATTAAACATGCCGCAGGTGGCAGCAACCACGACCAAACTTGCTCTGGGCACGCCAGCAATACCTTTACTGGTCAACATCAAAACAAGTAACATTGTTAATTGAGTTCCTGTATCCAATGGGACACCATAAACCTGTGCAATAAAAATACTCGCAAAGGTCATGTACATCATGCTGCCGTCTAGGTTAAAAGAATAACCTAAAGGAAGCATGAAAGATACGATTCTGTCTTTGATACCAAAACGCTCTAACTCTTCGGTTAATTTAGGAAAAACGGCCTCACTACTTGTCGTGCCAAAGGCAATGACCAAAGGGCTAACAATGCGCTTCAGTAGGGTGCGTAAATGAGCTCTTAAAAAAATATAACCCACCAACAACAACACGACCCAAAGAGAGGCAATGCCTACTAAAAACGAACTAAAAAACTTGGTGTACGTAAACATCAATTCTGAAACATCCTTGACCGCAAATACGCCTGCAATGGCTCCGAAGACACCAATTGGAGCAAAGCGCATCACAAAATTGACCATTTTTAAAATGATGTGCGACGTTTTATCTAGGGCATTGATGACTGGCTTGACATTTTCGCCAATGGAAGCAGCAGCTAGCCCGAAAAAAATAGAGAATATAACGATTTGTAAAATTTCATTGGTTGCCATTGCCTCAAATACAGACTTCGGGATGATATGCTCAATAAAGTGCTGGATAGAAAAATCTTGTGTTTTGGCGGTAACTTCTGAAGCGCTCGCAGTATCCACACTTGATAAATGAACTCCTTGACCCGGATGTAAAAAATTCACCCATAAAAGACCGATAATCAAGGAGATGAAAGAAGCTGTAAAAAACCAAGCCAAAGCCCTTCCTCCTATTCTACCGACAGATTTGATGTCGCCTAATTTAGCAATACCCACCACGAGTGTCGTCAATACCAACGGAGCAATGATCATCTGGACCAAGCGGATGAAAATAGTAGCCAACAATTTGATATGGGTACTAAATTGAGCTGCCTGATCTTGATTAAAATTAGCATGAACGATGGCTCCTAATATCCCTCCAAGCACCATTGCGATGATGATATAAAGCGTTAAACG
>JBIPMW010000291.1:0-4330 GCA_044376455.1 Crocinitomicaceae bacterium
CCAGCAAGAACCAGCAGGCCCTCAAACCGGGCGAAATCAAGCTCGAATACATTCCTATCGACTGGCCGCTCACCCCCCTGGGCGCCAACAAAGACCCTTACACGACCGGCTGGCAAAACAAACCATTCAGCGTCCGTGAAATTGAAGAAGAAATCTTAAATGGAACTTGCAAAGCGATTGGCCTTCTTGGTGGGCCCGCCTATAACAATCCTTACGGCTTCGTATGGGTTGACGTTGACGGGCCAACTGTTTACGACCTCATCACTTCTATCTCCTCTCTGGAGTTCAATGAAGCTTTACCAAAAACGCTGACCATTCAAAGTGGTAAGCCTGGGCGCGAACGCAAACTGTACAAGTTGCCCCGCGACAAACAGAAGCATTTCATCCGTAACAAATACACTTGGCACGCTGAAGGAAATAAAGAGAAGCTTGAGATCCTTTGGTGTAAGCACCAAGGCGTGTTAATGGGTCTGCACCCTGAGACGGATGGGTACTTTACTGCGCCTGATCAAGGGTTTGAGTGGGTGGATAGCCTGCCTGATTTCCCTGACTGGTTACTGACTGAGATCATTAATAAAAATGTCAAGCAGGGAGTTCCGGCCCAGGAAACTACTAGGGTTGTTGGTCCTGGTTTTGTGGTGCAGTCCAAGGTTGACCTGGAACGCGACATGCAGCTGGCTGTGGAGGCAACATGGGGGATGCCTCCGGAAGCTGCAGATGATTACGACATCTGGATTACGGTCGGCCAGACGCTCCATTCATTGGATGAATCCCTGTTGGATGAATGGGACGAATGGTCTAAGCAATCAGAAAAATACCGTGATGGTGAGTGCCAAAAACGGTGGCGCTCCTTCAGTAAAGGGGGTGGTCGTGGTCTTGGCTCTCTGATTCATGTGGCTCGTGAGCAGGGTTGGAAGCCTTCTCAGGACTATAAGGCGATGAATGTTGATGATGCGACACTTGAACATGTGTCCACTCTGTTGGAATCGATTGAACCGGACTTGGAAGTAATGGCACTACTTGAAGAAACTGCTCCTGCTGTAGGTAAGAAGCCGACTCGGAAACCGAGGCAGCAGCGTCAACTGGAGACTGAAAAAACGGAAAAACAAGGCAAAGACCAACAAGTACGGAACGCATCATCTGATGTGATTGCGGATATGCTCTTGCAAATGTACCAGGGGAACCTGCTGTATAGCTTGGTGCACGGGCAATTTTTCATGTATCAGCACGAAGGGCCTGGTCTTTGGTCACCGTTAAGCAAGATTGAAATGTATGGCGATATCCGTGCCAAGTTGAAGGCAATGCCTGATCTGGTCAAAACTGGTTTCAACTCTAAAATGATGGGTGACATGTATGAGCACCTACAATCCACGCTTTACTTCAAAGATTGGTACGACGGCGGCAGCTACTTGCTGTTCTTAAATGGTGTCCTGGACGTGGACACAAAAGAACTGTTGCCTTTTACAAGGGATTTTTATCTGACCCAGCAGATGCCCTATGAGTACAACCCTGCCGCCACATGTGAAGATATTATTAAATGGCTGAAGCATACGCAGCACGATAGCTGGGAGCGTACGCAAGTCCTGCGGGCATGGCTGCGGGCAACACTTCTGGGACGTTACGAAATTCAAAAGTTTGTTGAGATCGTCGGCCCAGGTAAATCTGGTAAATCAACTTATGCAAACCTGGCCGTGGCATTAGTTGGACGCAAGAACGTTTATTCAACAGACTTTGAAAATCTGGAGAAAAACCGTTTTGAAGCCGCAAGCTACATGGGCAAAAAGCTGCTGCTGTTCCAAGATGCAGACCGTTGGGGTGGCTCCGTATCACGGCTAAAGGCAATCACTGGTAATGACTGGATTCGTTCTGAGCGCAAGTATCAAAATGAGAATCAAGAGCCATTCCAGTTCAAGGGTGTTGTCATCGTTACTGCCAACGAGGCAATTCAAACCACCGACTACACATCTGGTTTGTCACGTCGTCGTCTCACCATTCCTTTTGACCGCCCCTTCCAGGGCGGGCCTAATGAACAAAAAGAATTGATTAAGTTCAATTCCAAAGGTGATCCGCAGGGTGAGTTTGCTCACTTGCTGCCCGGATTGGTGAACTGGCTGCTGGATATGAATGAAGAAGATATGCGTGACTACTTGATGGATACGTCAAACAAGGTGCCGTTCTTCAAAAAGTTCAGCAAGATGCAGACCCTACGGTCTAACCCAATCCTGGACTGGATGGAACATAAAGTTGTGTTTGATGTAAACGTCAGTACTGCTGTTGGATTTACCAGGAGTGCACCGGCGGGGCTTACTAATTTTTATGCCAACAAAGACAAATGGTTGTATGCCAGCTATGCAGAGTTCTGTCGTAACTGCAACGTTGGCATCATGTCGCGCTGTCGTTTTGAACCCCTATTTATTGACATCTGCACTCACCAATTGGGAATCAATGTATACTGCAAACGCAATACCAGGGGCATGCGTGTAATCAATGTGGCAGTGCGAGAGTCCAGCTCGAAATACGAAAGCTGGCCTTCCATTGTAGAAGTCGCATCTGATAAAGAAAAGTACAAAGAATTCTACGGTGTAGATCTAAAGGCAGATGGTAGTGCGACAATGGAGGATGAGCTTGAATTAGAAGATGTCTAATGGCCGCCACTTAATCCTGGATCTCTACGACTGTGACGCGGAGATCCTGGATGATTACGCCCAACTACAGGAGTTGTTAGAAACAGCGCTCCGAATGTCTAATGCGACAATTCTTAGGATTATTGGCGAACAATTTAAACCACAAGGTGTAACGCTACTAGCATTGCTGGCAGAGTCACATGCATCTATCCATACATGGCCCGAAATTGGATATGCAGCAATTGATTTGTATACCTGCGGGGATACAACTAATACGCATAAAGCGGCTGAATTTTTAAAAACAAAACTCAAAGCAAAAACTGCGGAAAAACGTGAGCTTTGCAGGTCAATAACTCCTTCAACTTCTGTATAGTTATTTGAGAGTATCTCAAATTAATGAGTAAAAAACCTAAGCTTCTTTGGTGTGGTGACATTGTTGCTATGACGGGATTTGCCCGTGTCACAGAAAATGTCCTTAGTCGACTAAAAGATAAGTACGAAATTGTGGTCTTGGGTCACAACTGGTGGGGTGATCCAACACCCCTGCAAGACGACTACAAAATGTATCCGTCTTCTAATCGGTTCCAACAAGCACCGTTTGGAGAAGAGCGCATTTGCGAAGTTGTAGAGCGCGAACGTCCGGATATTGTTTTCACAATGAATGACATTTGGATTATCAATGAACAATACAAACGTATTGCCGATTTAAAAAAAAATATTGGCTTTAAGTTTGTGGGGTATTTCCCCATGGATAGCTACGGCTGGCATGGTGCTCTAGCAGATACTGCTAATGAATGGGATAGTGCAATCTGCTACACGGAATTTGGTGCACTTGAAGCAATTAAAGGGGGCGTTGAACGTCCAATCACTGTGATTCCCCACGGTGTCACCACGGGTCAATTCGCACCCAAGTCAAAAGCAGAAGCGCGTAAACGGCTGGGCCTGCGCGAGGATATCTTTATTGTGTTTAACGGAAATCGAAATCAATTCCGCAAGCGCATTGATATCACGATTGCTGCTTTCGCACGGTTTGCGGTGGGTCGTCCAGATGTTCAACTGTATCTCCACATGGGATTGAAAGATCAAGGGTGGGATGTAATGCCAGTCTTTGGTCGGGAAATGATGCGTAATGGGTTAGATCCAAACGGTCGCATTATTATGACCACAAACACGCAATCGCCGCCAAACGTAAACGTTGAGATGCTAAATGACATCTATAACGCAGTTGATGTAGGCGTCAACACTTGCAAAGGCGAAGGCTGGGGACTTGTTAACTTTGAACATGCCGCATGCAAAGTGGCTCAAGTAGTGCCAGACCACACGTCTTGTAAAGAAATTTTTGATGGCTACGGCAAATTGATCCGTTGCGATCACGTAGACGTAGATACAAACTACGGTCGGGAGATGCCATGCCCCTCCGTAGAGCATCTAACTGAAATCCTGGTGGAGCTGTACGAGAACCGTAACGAGCTGGATGCCGTGGCGCAAGCCTGTTACGAGAGGGCTACTGACGAAGCATTTGACTGGGATACGGTCGCCTCTCAATTTGATGAGGCGTTCCAAGAGGTGCTGGGAGAAGAAGCCGCAGACAAAGAAAACGTCAAGAAAAAAAACAAAAAGAAAAAAGGGTCCAAAGCGTTTACTCCCGTTTGAGACTCAAGGTGAGTTAAAAGGCCCTGCTTTGGCGGGGCTTTCTTTTTGTGACA
>JBIPMW010000174.1:0-4313 GCA_044376455.1 Crocinitomicaceae bacterium
AAGAAAAGTTTTTGATCCATTTTTCTTTCGGGTCAATTTGCTGCATCGGGTAAAAAATACCTTCTGGCTGGTCGAAATAAGTGATGCTGTTCACTTCTTTTCCTTGTATGGAAACTTCTAAATGATCAGCGTACAAACGATTGAGGCCTTCTCGTTGGATTTGCACCGTAGTATCATTGAGCTGTTTTTTTGATTCCGGATAAAAAATGGTCCAAGCTTGCCCTAGCGCCTCGACCAAATTTAAATTCCCCACAGTGTCAAAATGAGCTATGAGTTCTTTGGCTGACAGTTGATTGTACAGGCTATCTTTTTGTAGCTCCATAACGATGCTTGCATTTGACGTAAGGTTTATTTGTTGAATACTGCTGTCCTTGAGTATAATGAGTGCAGCTTCGGCTTTTAATTCTGCGGTATTCGTCCAAAGAATAGGCTTTTCTCTTAAGAATAATTGCTGCGACTTCAGTTCGTATTGAGCAAAATCTGAGCGCCCCTGGAGTTGCGGGTGTAAGAATACAAAATGCTGCTTTGCGGTTATAAATTGATTGTTGTTCAAACTATCTCTGACCAGATGTAGTGTGTCGGCGCTCCAGTAAAGCGTGTCGTTTTCCAGGACCTGAAAACCAAGCGCCTCACCGGTAATATACCCTTTGTGTTGGGTGTCTGACAACATTGCCCGACGCCCTAATAGGGCAAATTGTTCTTTAGTGTCTTTGTAAAAAACGTTGCCAAATGCCTCGTAATCATTTTTCTTGGTATTGATAAACAGCGTATCTCCCTTTATGAGGTGTTGCTGATGAAATATTTCAGCTTGCTTATAAAGTTTGCCGTATTCATCTTGGACATGAAACCATCCTTTTTGACAAAAAATACGAACGGTGTCATTGCTGAGTTGGGCATTGCCCAAGAAGTAGAGTTTTTGCTGCTCGTAGGCAAATTGCAAAGTATCCGCTTTGACGTCTAGTTTCCCTTTTTTGTAATGAACCTTACCACTAAAGAAAAAAGAACCGTTTCCTGGGTAAAAATATCCGCGCTGGCAAACGATTGATTCGTCTGAAACAATGGATTCAATTTTCCCGGCACTTCTAAAAACGGCTCGGCCTCGCTTGGCATCGTAATCCATGGAATCGGCACTCATTTTATAGGCGCTGTCTCTGGCTTTGACATGCCCCCAAAGCTTGGCGTATTTGAGACTTTCACTGTAATAAATAGAATCAGCGTAGAGGTTGATGCCATCCTTTTGAATATGCACATTTCCGTAGGCCCTTACTGCTTTGCCAGGTTCGTTGTAATGAGCGGAGTCACAATACATTGTATTGCCTTGATAGGTAAAACTGACGGTTCCGACAAGGCGATGTATGCCATTTTGAATGGCATAGATTTTTTCGGTACCCGGCAATAATTGGAGCTTACCTTGACTAAATAAAAATCCCCAACATACAAATGCCATCAGTAAGAAAGCAAAACGCATTGGGGAATTTTGTGTCATATTAGTTTTGAAGCGTCTGTTTGCGGTCTGGACCAACAGAGATAACGCGAATAGGAATATTTAATTGTTGCTCAAGGTATGTGACGTAGTCTTTGAGTGCTTTTGGGGCTGTATCAAAAGACTCAAGCGCTGTAAGATCACAGTTCCAGCCCTCTAGTTTTTCATAGATTGGCTCAATGTGTAGGTCTGTGACATCAAAAGGGAAGTCAGTAACCTTCTGACCATCTACAAGGTAATGCGTACATACTTCAATATGCTCAAACACACCCAATACATCGCTTTTCATCATCGCAAGTTCTGTAACACCATTGATCATGATGGCATAGCGTAATTGGACTAAATCTAGCCAGCCACAACGACGTGGACGACCCGTAGTGGCGCCAAATTCACGACCTTCTTGTCTGATGAGTTCTCCTACTTCATCGTCGAGTTCAGTAGGGAAGGGGCCGCTTCCAACTCTGGTGCAATAGGCTTTGAATATTCCTATCACTGAACCAATTTTTGTCGGTGCAATGCCAAGACCTGTACAAGTACCTGCAGTCACAGTATTGGAAGAAGTCACGAATGGGTAGGTGCCGAAGTCGATGTCGAGCATGGTGCCTTGTGCCCCTTCAGCTAGTACTTTTTTGCCATTCTGTAGCGCAGTATTTAAGTAATGTTCGGAGTCAACGGCAGTAAGTTGTTTTAAAACTTCGATGGCTTCAAACCAAGGTTTTTCCAAGCTTGGTAGATCGTAGGTGAAGTCGTTGTGGTGTTTAAGAATGCCTTCGTGCTTTTCTACTAAGGCGTCGTATTTTTCTTTGAAGTTTGGTGAATGGATGTCACCAACACGCAGTCCATTTCGACCAGTTTTGTCCATGTATGTAGGTCCGATCCCTTTGAGCGTAGAGCCAATTTTATTTTTCCCTTTTGCTTGCTCTGATGCAGCATCAAGCAATTTGTGGGTAGGAAGAATCAGGTGCGCTTTTTTAGAAAGCAACAAACGCGTTTTGAAATCGATGTTGAAAGGCTTCAGTTTGTCGAGTTCTGAGCTAAAAACAACAGGATCAATGACGACACCATTTCCAACAAGATTGATGACATCTTTGTGGAAAATTCCGGAAGGAATGGTGTGTAAAACATGTTTGATGCCTTCAAATTCTAGTGTGTGTCCGGCGTTTGGCCCACCTTGAAATCTGGCAATAATATCATAAGAAGGTGTGAGTACATCAACAATTTTACCTTTTCCTTCGTCGCCCCATTGTAAGCCTAATAATACGTCTACCTTCATGATTGTGTTTGTTCAAAAAACTTTTTAATTGGTTCTAAATCTTGATAAATGGCGAAAATGTGTTGCATTCTAGTCAGCTCAAAAATCTTGTTGAGTTGCTCGTTTGGTCTGTAAAGGACGGTTTCGCCAAGATTCAAGCGTGCACGTGTAAGTGTTTTGACTAAAAACGCGATGCCCGTTGAATTGATGTATTCTAAATTGGATAGGTCGATGACTAAATTCCAATTGGTGATTTCGTCTAATTTCTCAATTGCTAATTCGCGGTCACTTTCTGTGAAGAAACGACCTTCTAATTTGAAAAGACAAAGATTGCCATGGGTACTTAAACTGACTTCCATATTTCGAATTATTTTTTTTGAGTGCCGTAGAAATAGAGCGAGTGATGTTGTACATCTACTTGAAAGAGTTCTTCTATTGTGGCTTTAATTTGTTGGATTCTTGGATCACAAAACTCGATCACTTCACCTGTGTCGGTGAGTATTAAGTGATCGTGTTGTTTCGATGCGTGTGCTTTTTCGAATTGAGCTATATTTTTACCGAATTGATGTTTTCGGACTAAATTACAGGCCAATAATAATTCTATGGTATTGTAGAGGGTGGCACGAGAAACACGATAGTTGTGGTTCTTCATTTTGATGTATAAAGACTCTACGTCAAAATGCCCTTCGTATTGATAAATTTCAGCGAGTATGGCGAAGCGTTCGGGGGTTTTCCGATGTCCATTTTGCTCGAGGTACGCAGCAAAAATATCTTTAACAGTAGCCGAAATTTGACTTGTTCCCATTTTACGGCCTAAAGTTAATTATAAATTTGAGATGAAATAAAAAAGGGGGCCGAAACCCCCTTTGTTTTATTGGAATAACTTGGCTTATTCGCCACGCTCCATTTTTTCTTTCAATTCAGCAAGTGCATCGAGGTCTCCAAGAGTAGATTTCTCAGAGTTTTGATTGATTGCTTTTACTGCTTGATCTGTGTTGCTACCAGCACCACCTTTTTTACCACCTTTGGTTGTAGTAGTAGGCTTATCTTCACCTTCTTCGAACAAACGTGTATGAGAAAGGACGATTTTCTTAGCGTCTTTGTTGAATTCAATCACTTTGAAATCAAGTGTTTCTTCAACTTTAGCGTTAGAACCATCTTCTTTTCTAAGGTGCTTAGAAGGACAAATACCTTCAACACCGTAAGGAAGTGCAACGATACCAGACTTATCTTTCATATCGATAATGGTACCGCTGTGGATTGAACCTTCAGCAAATGTATTTTCAAATACATCCCAAGGGTTTTCTTCAAGTTGTTTGTGACCTAAAGAAATACGGCGGTTGTCGCGGTCGATTTCAAGAACAAGTACTTCCATCGCATCACCAACTTTGCAGAATTCAGATGGATGCTTGATTTTCTTTTGCCAAGAAAGGTCAGAGATGTGGATAAGACCGTCTACACCTTCTTCTAATTCAACAAATACACCAAAGTTAGTGAAGTTGCGAACTTTTGCAGAATGACGTGTGCCAACAGCATATTTGATCTCGATGTCGTTCCATGGATCTGGCATCAATTGTT
>JBIPMW010000343.1:0-36892 GCA_044376455.1 Crocinitomicaceae bacterium
TGATGCAAGGGTGATGCAAGGGTTTTAAGAGATTCTAGCAGATTTAAGTGCATTTGGGAAGCTCTCAATCAAGCTAAAAGCCCTTTCCTGTAAGGTTTTTAGATTTATTCAGCAAACCCTAAATAGGAAACTCAAAATCTTTAAAATCTTATCCTGTAAATATCGGAATCGTCGTCGAAGATATAGTTTAAGAGTTAACTTGTTGGCGGCTATTTATAACTGTGAGTTAGGGATAGGGATAGGGATAGGTATAGCAGCTTCTTAAAAGTTGCCTAAAGATTAATCAAGTCAAGGAGAATTTATTCTCAATTATAAAAATTGAGATAGTTTGTGCCGCTTAAATAAAGAGGTTTTGATAACCAAATTAAAGCATATCTAAAGAGTTTTGAGTTAAAAGTTAAACTTCAAGTTTTCATTCAGGACGAATGTACTGGTTAACTAATTTTTTTGGGAAAATTAGTTGGCCTATCATTATAACATATAATTAATTTGCAAGAGTTCTAATTTTACATGACAAGTTCGGAAGAGCCTCTATTCAATCTGAAAAATGGCGTTCTGGGGTTGTCATGTTCTTGAATGTAAAGTTTTGTTACGAAATTCAACATTTCTGAGTTAATCCTTGTTCAAAATTGTTTGCTTATCCTGAAAACCTTATACGTCAAGTTCGGGATTTGTGATTGCATCACAAATCCCAAAGATGCTAAACATTGCAGCTTACTTATCCCATAGTCAGTGCTTTATCTCCACAACAAAATAACAGGAAATTGCTCAGGATAAGCCAGACGTAACAATTGATAAATAATTCCAGAAATCCCTTGAAAGAAACCAGGATGATAAGCAATCGATGAAACATTGCCAAAAAGTTGATACCCTTGGTTTTGTTGTGCCAATTGTACAATATAAGTTGCCTTTTGGCGAGCGATTTCTATCAATTGAGGACGATTAAGAATCTGTCCAGCCGTTAGTGATAGCTCAATTCTGCCAAAGTTACCGCAACAAAGATTGTCAACGCTTTTTTGTTGATAATTTTGGTTGTTTCCTAAGGCAATTTCTACTTCATCTAAGATCAGGGGAGCGGAATCTATTTTAATCGTCCCTAATCGCCCTAAACCAATTCCCGTTGCGCCATGGCACCACATTACTTTAAAATTAGGAGGATTACTTAAAAAATTAGGCCAGTTCTGATTTTTTTGGCAAAAAACAGCTCTTTCATAATCTTTCCCTTCTTTGGCTATCCTAAAATATTTTTTGTCTCCAGTTATTTCATATAATTGGTCTAAGGCATAAGCAATTCCAGCAGCACCGTGAGAAAATCCTGTAAGTGGATGCTCAGTAATTGTTTTCCAAGCTTTTAGACCACTTTGAGTAGTTATTCGCCGCTCAATCAATATATTGCCGTAATAACGAGCTTTATCTAAGAGCTTCGTTTGCTGAGTTTCCCGATAAAGACTTAATAATCCCAAAATTGCCCCCGCTTCTCCCCCAATAATGTCTAATTTTCCTTCTCCTGTGATTACATTTAATAATTCCGCCACTCTTGTGGCTTCTTCTAGCCAAGTTTGATCCTCTAAAAATTGACTAATTTTGACTAAAGCATAAATAATAGAACTGATTCCTGTTGCACCACCGATTCCCATTTGTTGAGCTATTTTAATTTTTAAAGCAGAATTAGAATGATTCAACCAGTTTTTTAAAGGTTGTAGTGCTTGTAAAGCCAAGTGCCGATCAGTCTCATTTTTAGTGATAGAAAATAATGCGCTGAGAGATAAAGCAATTCCACAATTTCCCTCATAAAGTGCATAACCAAGAGGCTGGTATTGAAGTTTATTACTATGATTAGCATCAGTTAAACCAAACCAATGAGCTTGATTTTGCTGATCAATAATCGCTCGTTCATGGATTCCTTCAGCCAGTTTTTGTGCTACGCCAAGAAATTGATTAGAGGTAAAAGTAACTATTTCTGAAGGAGATTTAATAGGTTCAGGATATGAATAGCTATTTTTCGGAAATCTGGTTGCAAAACTCCCCTGAATTATGATAATTTGCTGTTTTAAATCTAGATCATTAAGCTTTTGTAATCGTTCCCTAAATCCCTGATAGCCGGGGGTAAGATAATTGCTCAAAGGAGACTTAAAACCGATGCTTAAATCGCCACTATTGGCGACTGTGGAAAAGTAAGGAATATCTAAATCCTCGATTGAGGCGATTTCTGCTTTTAAAATTTCCCAAGGGGCAGTTTTTTCTTCTCCATTGAGAAAAGTACGACTTAATATATCTAGCTCAATGCTACGATCTACCCCATTTTGCAACAATTGAGGAGTAAGAGTTTTTTGTAATAGATGTGTATAAACATAAGTCGCACGAAAAATAAATCTGACTGGCTGAGAAGCAAGAAGTGTTTGTAATTCGATATTGTTAAATAATTCTTGGCGATTTTTCTCTAAAAATTTATACATTTTTGTAAATCCGTCAATGATATAAGATTGATAATCTTGAGGGTTAACAATTTTTCCTTGAAAAACGGGAAGGTTTTTTTGCTCTTTTAAATTTCCTCTTTCCTGAAGGATATAAACTTCATCAGTATTAATAAATTTCCAGCGAAGTGAGAGATAGGGAGCTTTTTGATTTTCAATACTTCCTAAGCCACTGATATCATAAGCAATCCTGTTATCTGCGCTAAAATCCCAACGGGGTAATAAACCTGTTCGTAAGACACAATCCCATAACTGGCGATCACTGTTTAGTATCTCTTGAGGAGAGCCAGAAATCGCCTTTGCCTCAGGGTGCATCAGGGTTTCGAGATCGATCAAAACTAAATGTTCACCATGAGCAATCAAATTCTCATAATGACAGTCATTTGCCCCTAATACATATAATAAGCATAGCAACATTCCCGCTCGCTCATAAAAACGTCGCACCGCCGCCTCATCTGCACAAGGTTTGGCTTCTACATAGTCCAATCCCCAGCCATAGGTTTGACAATCATAGTTTTTCAGGGTTTTGAAGGGGAGTAAAACCCCTTTTTGATTACACCAAGTCAACAATTGCTGATAAGCTATTTCTAAACCAATATTTTTGGGTTTATAAATAATTTTTTTTCCTGATTTTAAGGTTAAAATTAAAACAGAACGTCCCCGATGATGAAAATCCGACACTGAATGGGTGATCTGTTGTACCTGATCTTGATCCTGAAAGAATACGGAATGATCCTTTTGCAGACGTTGAATAAATTCTGACGTTGCTTCAATCCAAAAAGTGACTATTTTTTCTACTAAACGAGCTAGAACAGGATATTTTTGCCATAAGCTCAACAAGCCTCCTTTTAGAGATGATTCAATAAAAGCTTGATAGTTAATTTTTTCTGATTTTTTTGACGATATTTCCGCTAATAAATTCAACTTTTCTAACAGTAAATTTAAGCCATTAAAAATCGCAGGACGAAATAGACAAAACTCCTCGTATAAGACTTGTTCACCAATATTAACTAATCTTTGTAGTAATAGTCTTTCTAAACTTTGATAAGCTTCAATAGAGATAAGATTAAAGGGAAATTCTGTTAAAGAGAGATCGGAAATTAACAAACGTTTACAGAGTTGACGACGCGCTAATAAAATAGTAGGAAACCAAATTTCTTCAAAAGGTAGAGGAGCATTAATATCTGTTGGAAATCTAGGAAAATAAGCAGCAATTGATGTTATTTGAAAATTAGAACTGGTTTCTATTAAATCTTTTAAATTTTTTACCCAATCAGGAAGAATAAAATTAGCGATAACTTTTTCATTTCCTAACAAGGGTTGAATTTTTTCTAAGTCCAAATTATCCCATTGTAGGCGTTTTTGAAATTTATTTTCATTTTTATCAGCGATTAATTGACTCCAGTGTTTTAACCTTTGGTCAATTATTATCCTTTCATTTTCTGTTGTCAAAAAATTGGTTGTTAGACTGGTTAAACGTTCTGATAAAGAACTGGCTTTTAAGCTAATCTCAGCTAAGATATCAGGCGAAACGTTCATGGTTAATAAGATGGCTCTTTGGTTTGTGTTATGCAATGGACGGGGGTTATAAGGGGTGGAACTCTTATCGAGAAAGGCATTTAGCGATTTTTGTCAATTGTTTTTTATCTAGAGCGAACTAATCAATTAAGTCTCTTGCCAGATAAGTATTTAGTCGATTCACGCCCCCCAATCGAACCATACCAAGTAATGAAGAACCATAAAGATTAATTGATATTGCTGATTTTATGCTCAAAAACCAAGCTAAAACCTCGAATTTTACCGTCAGAAGTATGGAATTGTTGTAAGGTGCGAATTCGTGTAGTTGGACTGACTAAGTTAATCGTTTCTGTGGTTAATGCAAGTCCTGATGTCTGGTGATAAACTTGAATAATAATAAGATTTAAGTCTAATTCATAGACTAACATCCTAAACTCGGAATAAGGTGGATCTGGACTAGATAATAATAACTGATTATTCCCCATCACTTTACCAAAAAAATGAATGATTTCTCGACGACCATCACTATAACTGTGTTCGTTAGTTTGTACCCATTGATTATCAACAATTTTGTGGCTGATTAGACTGGTAAACTTATATTTCTCTTGTCCTTGAGGATCTAAAGCTTGCCAATTGCCTCGCCAAATACCTACTAATTTAGGTAATACTTTAAATTGGTTTAACTGACTCATGATTTTTGTTGAGAAACTTAATTATCTTGATTGATTTTTCATGCCCAGTAATAAATCGTTTGCTCGTCATGAGATAATCCTAAAAATCCGCCAATAGAATAACGAATTTGGCTACCTTTGACTTCAGAAACAGCGTGCCAAATACAAGCTCCATGGAAGACAATTAAATCCCCCACACCAGGATTATAGCGTCTTTGTAAAGAATTTTCTAAATCCAATTCTTCTTTGTTAACTGTTAATTCTTCCGGTAAATCATCATATAAAACTAACTCACCTCCGGATTCAGGAGGGGAAATGACTAAGTAGTAGCTTAAACAGTCTTTTAGTTTCACAATTTCATGTAACCCTTCAAAGCCATCTAGTCCAATAAACTCATTGCCTTTGTGTAATCTTATCCCTCCAGTATTGGGATAGGTAAATCGAACTTGAGCCGAAGAATAATAATTATTTTTCTGGTGAGCAACCGTAACTTTTCGTCCGCCTGAAAGTTGGGAAAAAACGCTTTCAATAGTTTCTTCATAATCCCGGGGAAAAATCTTTTTCAGTGCTTGTCTAACCAAGGCAGCATCTCGAAAATATTTAGTTGTATCACTACCATTTTCCGTGAGAATAGCTCCCAGTAACTTGCCATACCTTTGTGTTGACAATAAATTACTCAACTCCCCTTGGGTTTTTGTTAAGGTTTCCTTAACCTTTTGTATCTCTGCTGGCGAAAATACTTGTTTAATCCAAAAACCATCAATTTCGCCTCGATAAATCTGATTGATGCCATCAGAGTAATTCCCTAAATTATTAAGGTCAACGGTAATCCATTGTTGTTGTGGTTTCATGTTTGGAATGTTTTCCTTTCTATGTCTAAGTAGGTTAGGTGTTAAAAACTCTCAGATATCCCTGGTTATTGGGACTCTCTTTATTAAGAGCGGCAGGGGGGATCGAACTTAAAATTCATCTTTCAGTTTAACTATAACCAGCTACTTAGTAAAGTGTAAGCGTTCAGGGGGAGGTTGTCAAGCAGCTAAGCACATAGCACTTTTGTTACAAAATGTAACCAACAATTTCGAGAATTTTGGGGTTCTTCGTTACTTATTATGGTTCGATATGGGGGCATAAATCGACTAAATCCTTATCTGGCAAGAGATTTAATTGATTAGTTCGCTCCAGATCGCAAACAATTGACAAAAATTGCGGTAATGTCTGTTTCTATAAGGGTTTCATCCCTTATAGCCCCCGTCCATTGCATAACACAAACCGAAGAGCCAAAGGACATAAAGATTTCATAACAACGGTCGTAGATCTGGACAAGAAAATTTTACTAGATGTGATTAAAGGACATAAGCAAGATGAATTGGGAATCCTTAAAAGCACAGCCAGAAACAGTTCGGGAGAAGGTGAAAGAAGTGAGCGTCGATATGTGGTCAGGATTTACAGCAGTGATCAAGGAATTATTTCCTAATGCTAAAATCATCTATGATCGTTTTCATGTAATGGCTATCATCAATGACGAGCTTAATAAATTGAGGAAGTTAATGGGGGTGCATGAAAAAGGATTACCTCATTTATTATGGAAGAATAAAGAGGACTTAAAGCACGAGCAAAAACAACAACTAGAAGTTATCCTGAAAGAACATCCCTGCTTAGGAATAGCCTGGGAAATGAAAGAAGAAATTAGACAAATTTATCAAAGTTGTAGAACGTTCAGAGGTGCTGAGAGAAAATTGGAAAAATGGATAAGAATAGGCGGGATATTATATCAAAGTAGTGCCAGCATGATCCAGAAGCATTTGCCAGGTATTTTTAATTACTTTGAAAATCAGACAACCGACGGATTAATTGAGGGAATGAATACCAAAATAAAGCTTATTAAAAGAATGAGTTATGGATTTACCAATTTTGAACATCTTCGACTTAAGCTGTTTGCTTGCTTTAATTCATAACAAAAATTAACACACGAAAACCAGAAGAGCCAAATTGGCCAATTGTCAATAGCATTTGAGATGTTCTCACCCTGACAAATTATCTTTGTTCAGTTGATTATAACAGGAAAAGTAACCCCGCAACTATATTTTTAGTCTTGATTTACAAGGCTTTCAGAAATCAGCAGAGATGAAAGTATCCTCTGGAACCCTGATTCTGTCCTTTTTAGTGGCACATCGCGTAAAAGTAGCATAATCGAACAGGGGCTCTCTTGGGTTTGGTGGGTAAAATGTATTCTAAGATACAGTCCTCCTGGCGAGGGGGTGTAACGAACCACAAAGACACAAAGGACACAAAGATTGATCGATCCTATATAGGTTAAACTTATCACACAGAACCTAGAAGAGCCGAACAGGTTTAACAAAGTATTTATACTTAATACTTTTCCAAGTATTGATCCCATTTTGTCTTCATACTTAAAACTTTATTTCTGTCTGTATCACTTGTTACTTTTTAGAATGAGAATTGCTAATAGTCAAGAATTATGAATTTGGCTTGACAAACCAACAAGCTATCGGCTACTACTTAGTGTAGTTAGTGTCGGCAACAAAAACGCTCAGTAGTTCGACAATCTCACTAACACGAACGCTCAGCCGAACCGCAGCTCACTAACACCAATGGTCTTAGGAACTAGGATTCCTGCCTGCTGAGGGAGGGTAAGACTTGCTATTTTTGGAGGTAGAAGGCGCATCCCATTCAAGCAGCCAACTCTCAAATCTGTTAAAATGTAGTTCACTCAATCACAATTAGCAAAGGAGAAAACCTATGTCTATTAAAGCTTTCAATGATTTCATTTCACGCATTACCCATGAGGATGACAGTCCGGCTAAAGATTCTGCCTCTTCGGTCGCTGCGATAATTGGGGACTTTGACAAATCCCTAACAGGAGAAGCCAAAGGGATGGCGGTTATGGCCCAACTCGTCAAAGCCGCTGAAGCAAAGGGGTATGACGTGAGCATTGATGATGTTGTCGAGTATATGAGAAGTCTAAAAACCCAGTATGAAACGAACGCAATGTTCGCGTCGATGATGGACTCCTATTGCAGCACGACTTGTCATCTAGGTTCTGTAGTTGGCAAAGATTAATAAATATCTAAGTAGGTTGGTCTAATTAAATATAAGATGTAGTCCAAGCATCTTGCTTACCATAGCGAGGGCATTTTGCCTGCTGCCGTAGCGAGCGAGACGCTCGCACTACAGGTATCTACAAATTAATTGCACCGACCTACTTAGTTGACGCATCGGATAATTTTTCAACACTTTACTTTCAACTTTTGAAGGACAATAATGACGATTGCAGCTAGAAAAACCCTTTACAACTTAGTCGAGATAGATTTTGAAAATCTCCCTCGCCACTATCCCGATGGCATTAAAGACATTTATGAACGCAAAATAGACGGTTTAATTATCGAAGATTTTCTATCTCAAGATGAGGTAGATAATGTGGTGGAACAATTGACCCAAAAAGGTCCTTTTGAAGGCTCACCCTTCGGTGATATTTTGATTTATGGTCCGGCCTTATACGTTTCAGAGGCGGATACCCAAGAATATTGTCAACAAGCGACTCAATTTCGGGAATATTGTCGCTATTTATTCCGCAACGGACGTGATTTTGAGACCCGTCTCCAAGAAGTCCTGTCAGTGATGTCTGGGGGACGAGAGGTGATGGTTTTAAAATCCCAAGATGGTTCTGAGTACACCCCTACCACCATTCGCGTCCTGGAAAAAGGACAATTTATGGGTTGGCATTTTGGCAATCAATTTCTCTTTTGTACGCCTGGTTACAAGCATTTAAAAACGCAAATTGACACAACCGCTCATCTTGGCTATTTCTTGGTTCTTAGCAGTGCGATCTCTGGGGGAGAATTAATCCTCTATGATTTAGAATGGGATGAAACCGAGTGGAATGACACAGAAATGGGCGGTAGAAAACGCAATGGAACGGTCAACGGTAAATTAATTGCTGATGTGATGGAAAATTACCAGCAAATGCCCATAAAACCCAAACCGGGTAGCTTGGTAATTTTTGATGACAGTCGGATTTTACATCGAGTATCAACGGTGGAGGGGAACCGTCGTCGGATTACTGTTGGTGGATTTGTTGCTTTTTCGGAAAACAGAGAAAAAGTCTATTATTGGAGTTAAGTTGAGGAAAGTTCGGTGTCAACTTTATTAGATCTTTTAGCTCAAAGAGCAAAGGAAACCCCGAATCAAACGGCTTATCTTTTTTTAAAAGATGAGGAGACGATTATCGAACGTCTAACTTATCAAGATTTAGCGGATAAGGCTTTAACAATCGCCGCTGGGCTACAGCAGTTAGGCGCAACTGGGGATCGAGTTTTGTTACTGTATCCTCCTGGTTTAGAGTTTATTGAGGCCTTATTTGGCTGTTTTGCGGCCGGGATGATTGCTGTTCCAGCTTATCCTCCCCGTCCCAACCAGTCTTTAAAGCGATTACAGTCTATTGTTAAAAGTTCTCAAGCCAAATTGTCGTTAAGCTCGACAAAAATTCAATCAAATCAAGACAACAAGAATTATTTAGGAGATTTAACAGAAATAGACTGCCGACAACTGACTCAGTTCAATTCCCAGGACTGGAAACCTTTAAAATTGACCCCAGATACCTTAGGGATTTTACAATATACTTCTGGTTCAACAGGAAATCCCAAAGGAGTCATGGTCAGTCATGGTAATTTAATCAGCAACTGTGAGGATCTTTCACGAGGTTGGCATCAGGAGCCAAATAGTAAGCTAGTGTCATGGTTGCCGACTTTTCACGATTTAGGGTTAGTTTATGGAATTTTGACCCCTTTATGGCGAGGATTTCCCAGTTATTTATTATCCCCTTTGTCCTTTTTGCTTAAACCGATTACTTGGTTAAAAATTATCTCTCGTTATCAAGCCACCCATAGTGCTGCACCGAATTTCGCTTATGATTTATGTGTCCGCAAATTTAAGCCCAAAGACGGAGAGAATTTAGACTTAACTTCTTGGAGAATGACCCTAAATGGAGCGCAACCCGTCAGAGCAGAAACTCTTGCCTCATTTAGTCAAACCTTTGCCCCTTACGGTTTTAAACCGCAAACCTTCTCCCCCGGTTATGGGTTAGCCGAGGCGACTTTAAAAGTAGCCGCTGTTAGGGATAAAGATGATCCTTTATTGCTGATCATAGAAAAAAAAGATTTCCAAAAAAATCAAGTAAAAGTTGTTAAACAGTCCACTTTATCTTTGTTTAATGCCGAAAATCCCCTTTTGAACAATTATCAAAATCAGGAGGTATTTTTAAAAAAAGCAATCCCTATTTCTCAGGAAAAACCAATAAATATGCTCTTGAATGAGGAGTTAAAGACCCAAATTCTGGTCAGTTGTGGCCAGAGCGAAATTGATACGGAAATCCAGATAATCAATCCTGAGACGTTAATGCCTTCTCAAGCCAACGAAATTGGCGAAATTTGGGTTCGTGGTCTAACCGTTAGCCAAGGGTATTGGAATAATCCCAGTGCCAGCGAATTAACTTTTCAAGCTTATCGTAGCGATACTAAAGAAGGACCTTTTCTCCGAACTGGGGATTTAGGATTTCTCTATCAAGGACAATTATTCGTCACAGGAAGACTCAAAGACTTAATTATTATTGAAGGACGCAATCATTATCCACAAGACATAGAGAGTACTGTAGAAAATACCGATCTAGCCTTGCGGAAAGAAGCTTGTGCTGCCTTTTCAGTTGAAATCAAAGGAGAAGAACGCCTTGTCATTGTTGCCGAAATTGAGCGAAGTTACGACCGTAAGATAGATGAAGTCGCCCTTAAAAAGAAAATCCGAGAAGCAGTCGCTCTTGAACATGACATCCGAGGGGATAAAATCGCTTTAATCAGACACAACTGTTTACCCAAAACCTCAAGTGGCAAAATTCAGCGTCAACTGTGTCGCTCTTTGTTTCTCAATGGGGAACTAGAATTATTAACCAGTGAGCCAGAAAACCTTAACTCATTAACCTTATCTCAGAACAAAACCCTACAAGAAATATGTTAACTTCAGAGCAAATTAACCATTTTCAGCAAAAAGGATGGGTCGGCCCCTTAAATATATTTAGCCCCGCAAAAGTTGCGGCTGTCAAGAATTGCCTAGAAACCTATAGCCGTTTAATTGTTGAAGCTGACGGGCAGGAGATCATCAGTTTTTATAATAATATTTATCATTTAGAAACCCCTAGAGATTTGCATTTATTTCACGAACCCATTGCCAATTTATTTACAGATTTAGCCTCGATTGAATTCTTGAGGCAAATCGCAGGAAATGATATATTGTTATGGTACACCAATGTGTTTTGTAAATTGCCAGGCCAGGGAGAAATTAAATGGCATCAAGCTAAAGAATATTATACTTCAAGTGATATTGATTACGAGAAGAAGACCTTACTTTATGACCCCGATGAACCTGCGATTAATCTAACGGTTTGGGTTGCCTTAGATGATGCTGACTTAGACAATGGCTGTATGCAGTTTGCCAATGGTTCACATCAAAAAATATTTCCCATGTTACCCTCTAGCATTCCGGCTGAAGAAGGAGTTTTTGCTGGAATTAGTGCCCATAAAACAGTATGGCAGAGGGAGCAAAAATATTCCCTTTCTTATGACTTTAATGAAAGGGATTGGCCGTTAGAAACCGTTCCTGTTAAAGCAGGACAGGCATTGATTTTTACAGAAAAAGTCATGCACCGTTCATTTCCTAATCAGTCTAACCGCCGTCGTTTAGCGATTATTGGACGTTATGTACGCCCTAGTACCCAAGTTTATCCCTATCGTTGGCAGGGAAATTTTATTGACGAAAATGGTCACAATATCGAACGACATTACTGTTTTCTGGTGTCGGGTGAAGATAAATATGGACAAAATATAATTCGTCCAGGACACGATTTAAGCAAAGAAGAGTATCAATTTGAAAATTGTCTAAATCAAGTCCGCTTTGCTCAAGTACAAATTCCTGAAGACAAACAACAATTAGAGATATACGCTTTAGAAAAACAAGCCATTGAAGGAGATTGTCAAGAAGAAGAACCTAACCCAATTCTTCATCCTCGTAAATATATCCAATGGAAAGTATGGGATCAATATCGGGGCATGAGTCGTCATGAAGCGATGAAAAAATATACTCAACTGGTAGCTACTTTTCCTGTTAAAAATCAGACCAAAATCACTAGCGATGAAGAAAATATTGCCAAGTCTTCAAACAATACAGTTGGAGAGATTGAAGCGTGGTTAATTTCTTATTTATCGGAAGGTTTAGATTTAGATACCGAAGAAATTGATGTAGAGAGTTCCTTTCAAAGTTATGGGTTATCTTCCGCCGAAGGAGTAGGGATGATTGGTGATCTGAGTGATTGGTTAGGAACAAAACTTAATCCAGCTTTAATCTACGAATATTCTAATATTTCGGCTTTGGCGGCTAAATTAGCTCAAAAAAACCGAATTAACTCGGAGGAAGGTCAATGAATCACTCATTTCCTCAAGACGCTTTCGCCATAATTGGTATGGGATGTCGTTTTCCGCAAGCACCCAATCCAGAAGCTTTTGAACAGTTATTAATCAATGGGGTTGATGCAGTTAGAGAAATTCCCTCAGATCGTTGGCCGGCTAGACAATATTATCATCCCGACCCCAAAACACGCGGCAAGATGAATAGTTGTTGGGGGGGATTTTTAGAAAAAATAGACGAGTTTGAGCCTCAGTTTTTCAATATTTCTCTCTTAGAAGCCAATCGAATCGATCCACAACAGCGTTTAGTGATGGAAGTTGCTTGGGAGTCTTTAGAGGATGCAGGAATTGATCCTTTTACTCTTAAAGGAAGTCAAACGGGAGTCTGGATCGGGATTGGTAATTTTGACTATGGGCGTTTATTGTGTCAAGATTTAGAGCGCATTAATGCTTATCACGGCACAGGTTTAACCTTAAGTTTAGCCGCTAATCGTATTTCTTATTTTCTCGATTTTCATGGACCTTCTTTAGCGGTAGAAACGGCTTGTTCATCTTCTCTTGTCGCTGTCCATTTAGCTTGTCAAAGTTTAAAACAGAGAGAATGTGATCTCGTCCTTGCGGGGGGCGTTAGTTTGATGATTTTACCCGATATGACTATCACATTTTCTCAAGCGAGAATGATGTCTTCTGTTGGACGTTGTCAAACATTTGATGCTGAGGCTGATGGTTATGTGCGTGGTGAAGGATGTGGACTAATTGTTATTAAACGTCTAGAGGATGCGATGTCAGATGGGGATCGCATTTTAGCGATTATTCGGGGCTCAGCAATCAATCATGATGGAGCGAGTAATGGGTTAACTGCACCCAATGGATTAGCACAGCAAGCTGTGATTAAAAGAGCTTTAGAAAATGCTAATATTTCGTCCCATAGCGTGAGTTATGTTGAAGCTCATGGAACTGGGACATCCTTGGGGGATCCTACTGAGATTCGAGCGATAAAAGAAGTATTGGGAAAAGGGCGTAAACTAGAGCAAAAATGTGCCATTGCTTCGGTTAAAACCAATATTGGTCATTTAGAGAATGCCGCAGGTATTGCTGGCCTCATCAAGGTAATTTTATCCTTGCAAAAGCGACAAATTTTTCCCCATTTACACTTAAAAAAAATAAATCCTTATTTAGATATCGACAATACTCCCTTTTTTATACCGACAGAAAACCAAACATGGGAATTTAATCAACAGAAAAGAATTGCTGGGGTGAGTGGGTTTAGTTTCGGAGGAACAAACTGTCATATTATCCTTGAGGAAGCCCCAGAAATTGAGAATTTGCCCAATGATATAGAACGTTCTCAACAAGTGTTCTGTCTGTCAGCGAAAACGGAATCTGCTTTACAAGTTTTAGCCCAAAATTACGTTAATTTTTTATCAACCCATCCTCATCTTAGGTTAGAGGACATAAGTTTTACTGTTAATACAGGTCGTACTCATTTTCAGCAGCGTTTAGCTATATTTTGTCGAAATACAAGCGAGTTAAGCTCTAGCTTGCAGAATTATCTTGATAATCGACAAGAAAATCAGTCATTAGTTCAAGGAAAAGTCACAGGAAGGAAAGCAAAACCTGTCGTTTTTTTGTTTACAGGACAGGGTTGTCAGTATGAGAGAATGGGTAAACAACTATACGACACTCAGCCGACTTTTAAGAGATCAATGCAACGTTGTGCTGAGATTTTAGAACCATATTTGGAAGCATCTTTACTTTCGGTGTTATATTCTCCTAATTCAAATCAAGATTTAATCAATCAGCCTATTTATACCCAGACAGCTTTGTTTTCTCTTGAATACTCTTTAGCTCAACTTTGGTTGTCTTGGGGATTTGAACCTTCGGCTCTTATGGGACATAGTTTAGGGGAGTATGTAGCAGCTTGCATTGCTGGCGTTTTTAGTTTAGAAGAAGGATTGAAGTTAATCGCAACTAGGGCAAAATTAATCGAAAAATTACCCGAAAAAGGCAAAATGTTAGCTGTTTTTGCTAACGAAGATTTAGTGAAAGCTATATTAATTAAAATCGCTTCTCCCTGGGTAAGTATTTCTAGTGTGAATGGAGAAGATAACACAGTTGTATCGGGAAGAGAGGGGGTGATTCAAGATATTATCAAGATTTTAGATGCAGAAGGAATCCAAAGTCATTTATTGACTGTTTCCCATGGGTTTCATTCTCCTTTGATTGAACCAATGTTCAAGGAATGGGAAAGTAGTATGGCAGAAATCTCCTTTCAAAAGCCGCAACTCCCCCTTATTTCCAACTTAACTGGCAATTTTTTCTCTAATTCTCAAATTCCTGATACTCAGTATTGGCAACAGCAAACTCGTCAGACTGTCTGCTTTAAAAAAGGAATTGAGACGTTATTGAATCAAAAGTATGAACTGTTCTTAGAAATTGGTGCAAAACCGATTTTATCATCGCTAATACACCGTTTGGGACAAGGAAAATGCCTACCTTCTCTAGCAGAGGGACAAGAAGATTGGTCAGTTTTAACCGCCACTGTGGCTAATTTATATGTTCAGGGGATAAACATTAATTGGCGAGGATGGGATCAAGATTATGCTCGTCGTCGCTTATCTTTACCCACTTATCCTTTTCAACGTCAACCCTATTGGCTAACAGAGAAAAAAATTGATTCAACAGATATGGGAGAGTCATCATCGATGGATACCAGAGAAAATAGCCAGCAAAAAGATCAAATAATTCAAGATTTATTGAGCCTAATTGCTCAATCACTAAGAATTAAACCTGATAATTTAGATACTCATCAACCCTTTTTAGAAATGGGTGCAGATTCTTTAGTTCTCTTGGATGTTGTGCGAACAATCGAAACTCGTTATCGCTTAAAAATTACGATTAACCAATTGTTTGAAGTTTGGCCAACCATTGAAGAACTCGCCGAACACATTGCTCAGCAAATCTCCTTTTCGCCCTCCTCTATGTCATTGAGCAATGACATAGAGGAGCAAAGTTCAAAATCACCCAAATCAGAGAAAAGTCCAATCAATAAAAAAACAGAGGAAGATATTGCCGTTAATTCTCAGGAGGAAGATAGTTCCTTAGCAAGAATTATCAATCAGCAATTAGCCATCATGTCGCAACAATTAGTATTATTACAAGGTAAAACACCAACTAAATCCCAAGACTTGCCAAAAATCTCACCTTATAATAACTTATCATCTCAAAAACAGGAGGAAAAAAAAACTTTAACCAAACTTCCTAATTTTACCCCTCAACAACAACAGTATATCAAGGCATTTATTAAGCGTTATAATGGTAAAACAGCAAAATCTAAAGAGAAAGCAGCTTTATCCCGTCGTGTTTTGGCCGATAGTCGAGCTAGTGCCGGATTTCGTCCTTCAATCAAAGAATTAGTGTATCCGATTATCGGTGAGAAAGCAGAAGGGGCTTATTTTTGGGATATTGATGGTAACAAGTATTTAGATATTACAATGGGTTTTGGTGTGTTATTATTAGGACACAATCCGCCGATTATCGAACAAGCTATTAAGAAACAATTAGCGAAAGGCTTGCAAATCGGACCCCAATCTAATTTAGCGGCTGAAGTCGCCCAGTTAATCCAAGATTTAACCGCTGTCGAAAGGGTCTTATTTTGTAATTCTGGTACTGAGGCGATAATGACAGCGTTAAGACTGGCGCGAACTGTCACAGGACGGTGTAAAGTCGCTTTATTTACGGGTTCTTATCACGGTCATTTTGATGGGGTTTTAGGGGTAGCTACACCAGAAAACCTCCACGGTGTACCGATGATAGCGGGAATTACTGAAAATGCCGTAAAAGACTTGCTAGTACTCGATTTTGATCATCCTGAAAGTTTAGAGATTTTAGCCGCTTATCAGGAAGACTTAGCGGCGGTTTTAGTTGAACCTGTTCCCAGTCGTCGTCCAAATGTACAACCTCAAGCTTTTTTGCAAAAATTACGAACTTTTACTCAAAATGCCGACATTCCTTTAATTTTTGATGAAGTATTGCTCGGATTTCGGATTCATCTTGGTGGAGCGCAAAAGTGGTTCGGAATTGAGGCAGATATAGTGACTTATGGCAAAATTGTTGGTGGCGGTTTACCGATTGGGGTAGTAGGGGGAAAATCTCGTTATTTAGATGCTATTGATGGGGGAGCATGGAACTATGGTGATAATTCTTATCCTGTTGCTGAAAAGACGTTTTTTGCTGGAACTTTTAATAAAAATCATCTAGGGATGGCGGCTGCTCATGCTATCTTACAATATCTTAAAGAAGCAGGTGAAAGTCTGCAAGAACAATTAAATATGCACACGACTCACTTAGCAGCTGACTTAAATCATTATTTTGAAACCGAGCAAATTCCCTTAAAAGTTGTTCATTTTGGTTCGTTATTTCGCTTTTTATCGTCAGAAAATTTAGATTTATTTTATTATCATTTATTAGACAAAGGAGTATATCTTTGGGAAGGACGAAATGCTTTTCTTTCTACCGCTCATACGGATGAAGATATTAATTTTTTAATCTGGGTGATCAAATCAAGTGTCAAAGATTTACAACGAGGTGGATTTTTTGGAGGCGCAAATTCGCAAAATTTTGAGCAATTTTCAGTAAATTCAGATTTAAAAGCTTCTGATGCTCGGTTAGGTGTTGGTCTCCTTAGTCCGAGTATAATTCATCAGCGTTTATTGCCTCTTGTTACTGAGCTAACTCAAGAAACAAATTTACAGCAATATGCTCAGGGATTTTTACACTTAGAAAAGCTCAGTTATTGCTATATTATCGAGACTTTAGAAGAATTAGGATTTAATTTTTGTCAAAATAGTCAAATTACTCAAGAGACTGCTGAACAATTGGGAATTATCCCTTTTTATTATCCTTTGTGGCAACGATTCCTTGAAATTCTCGCCGAAGAAAATATTTTAAATCTTAAGAATTTAGAAGGTGATATAGTAAAAAATCCAGAAATTATGGAATCGAAAACCCTCTTGAGCCAAATTTCCCGTGAATATCCTTGTTTAAAAGCAGAATTGACTTTACTCAATCGTTGTGCTTCGGCTTTAGCAGAGATATTACAAGGAAAAGTGAATCCTTTATCGTTAATTTTTCCCCAGGGAGATTTAAGCATCGCCACTCAACTGTATCAAAACTCTCCTTTAGCAGTTTTTGTCAACACATTAGCTCAAAAAATCCTTAATTTAGCCTTAAAATACCACCATGAAAGCGAAAAAATACGCATTTTAGAGATAGGTGCAGGGACTGGCGGAACCACTGCTTATATTCTTCCTAAATTGCCTCAAAATGCTGTTGAATATTATTTTACAGATCTTTCTTCTCTCTTTATTGGTCGCGCCCAACAAACCTTTAAAGACTATCCTTGGGTTAAATACGGAACATTTGATATTGAACAGCCTCCATCAAGTCAAAAATTAGGAACAAAAACTTATCATATTATTGTTGCGGCTAATGTGCTTCATAGTACGGCTAATATTACTCAAAGTTTAAGACACATTCAAGAAAGCTTAGTGCAAGGGGGAATGCTAATTTTAATCGAAGGGACATCTCCTCAACGTTGGTTAGACTTAATTTTTGGATTAACGGAAGGATGGTGGAAATTTACCGATAAAGAACTCCGTCCGTGTTATCCCCTAATTTCAGGGGAAAAATGGTATGAGGTTCTGAAGAAAACGGGATTTAATGATATCATCACCTTTAACACCCCTAATATTCCCCTGTCTGACCAACAAACGGTTATCATCGCTCGTTCTCCTCAGAAGATTCCCTTGACATTAGCCCAAAAACAATTTTGGGCTTTAGCGCAATTAGATCAACAAGGATCAATTGCTTATAATGACTCATTACGGTTAGAACTAAGAGGAAATTTAGACATTACTGCTTTAAAACAAGCTATTCAAACAATCATTGCTCGTCATGAGGCCTTACGCATTATTATAGATATTGAGGGTAATTATCAAGAAATTCTTCCTCCTGATGAAAAAGAAGTACCCTATTTAGATTTTAGCGCGAAAAAAGAAGAAGAAATTAATCAATGGTTACAGGAAACGATACAAAAACCTTTTAATCTGAGTAATCAGCCCCCATTAAGGGTAAATATTCTTAAAATTGCTCCAGAATATCATTGGTTTGTTTTCACCATTCATCATATTATTTCTGATGGTTGGTCAATTGACATCATTGTGCAGGAATTAGCTACACTTTACAACGCCAAAAAACAAGGTAATCAGCCTCTTTTACCTCCCGCACAAGCCTTTAGTCAATACGTCGCTATTACTAACTCAGTCACTAAAGAAAATTCAGCAAATCAAACTTATTGGCTACAACAATTTAAGGATTTTATTCCTTCGTTAGAGTTACCTACTGATTTTACTCGTCCTTCTGTTCAAACTTATCTAGGAAAACAAGAAGAGATGATAATTGAAGCAAATTTAAAAACACAAATAGAGCAGCTAGGACATCAAAAAAGGGTTACCCTATTTATGATATTACTCACATCTTTTGATTTACTTTTAAAGCACTTAACTCAGGATAAGGAGCGGATTATTGGCATTTCTGCAGCGGGACAATCAGCGATGGGATGTCCAAATTTAGTTGGTTATTGTGTCAATGTCTTACCTGTGCGTTTTCGAGAATCAATGACCACTTTTTCGGAACATTTAACTTATCTCAAACGAGAATTATTGCAGGCTTATCAACATCAAAATTATTCTTATCCTGAACTCCTAAAACAATTAAACCTCAAACGAGATCCTAGTCGTTCTCCGCTAATTAATGTTCAATTTAATTTAGACAAATTTGGTCAAGGATTGCAATTCGTCGAACTTGATGTTAAAGTCATCTCAAACTTTTCAGGTGCAACTCGACGAGATTTAACCTGGAATCTAACTGAGAAAGGAGATACTTTGACTTTAACGGCTACCTATAACGCAGATTTATTTAAACCAGAGACCATTCAAGATTGGCTTAATCAATTCATCTATTTATTACAAACCTTTGTAGAGAATCCGAATATTTCTTTAGATTTACTTAAGCAAAAAATGATAGTCTTAGAACAGAAAAAGTACCAAAAAAAAGCAGAACAGATAGAATCCATTGCTCAACAAAAATTAAAACAACGGCGACGATGACAGGTTTTTGTATTAAAAAAATCCCTGCAATCTTTGTTTAATCTAAAAATGAGGAATATTGTCTCTTTAATCAAAATCAGCATTAAAGCTATTTAATAACTGTTCAGTTTCTTCTGGATTGGTAGTTGTTATAATGATTTCTGAAAGGGTTTGTTCAGCATAATTAGTAACATTTTCTATTAAATTTTGTAACTGAGTTAGTACACGATAAATATCGGTCGCTGTAAATTTTTGGCAATCATAATCAATTACCATTGATAAATCAGGATCAAATTCTACCGTCAGATTAAAAGAATAATTAGTACGAGAAAAAGATTGTACATCTACAGTTTTAATCTTTTCTCCTCGTAATTCAGAGTTAATCGGATAGTTTTCTACGGTTATAAAACTCTCAAATAATTGATTTCCGTTGTTTAAATTGCTCCATTGTTGTATCTGAACTAAAGGGCTATATTGATGTTCTAAATACTCTATTTGTTGCTGTTGAAGCTGTTTTAACCACCCTAAAAAATTCTGATCCGAAATGATCAAAACTTTCACGGGAATGGTATTAATTAATAACCCTACTAAGGATTCTACACCCGAAATCTCAGGGGATCTTCCTGAAACAGTTGCGCCAAAAATTACCTCATCTTCTCCACTATAACGACTTAATAGCAGAGCAAAACAACCTTGAATAATTGTATTAAGGGTTAAATGATTTAATTTTGCCCAATTATTCAACTGATTCGTAATTTCTTCAGAAAAAATACTTTGTTCTTTTCCTCGTGTTGTTGCTGAGTTAATTCCAGTAGATTCTATCCCCCAGCGTGTAGAACCTTTAATTCCTTTCAGTGCTTTTTTCCAAAATTGTTCGGCGGCTGAATCATTTTTGTGTCCTAACCAGTTTATATAGTCCTTATAATGGGGAGCAGGGGGTAATTCCTCTTCAATTCCTTGAGATAATGCTTGATAAATGGTAAAGATTTCCTGAAAAATAATTCCGTTGCACCATCCATCTAACAAGAGATGATGATGACTCCAAATTAAATAATATTTAGATGTAGATAGTTTGATTAAAGCAATTCGCATTAAGGGTGCGTCAGAAAAAGAAAATCCTCGTTCTAAGTCAATTCTAAGATAATTGTCCAAAGCTGCATCTTGTTGACGAGGAGACAAATTCTCCCAATTTTCTGAAGTCCAAGGTAAGGTAATTTCTGGGAGAACCACTTGTAAAGGAGTTGGTAGATCTTGCCAAATAAAAGCAGTCTTAAGACTATCATGGCGATTAACCACTTTTTCCCAAGCTCTACGAAAATAATTTTGATTTATCTCTCCTTCTAGGGTAAAAACTTTTTGCTGAAAATAAAGATTAGATGCTTTTTCATAAAGACAGTGAAATAGCAATCCCTGTTGTAGCGAAGATAAGGGATAAATATCTGCGATTTCACTAAACTGTTTGCTAATATAATCTAGTTGAGATTTAGTTAAACTGGCCAGGGGAAAATCAGAAGGATGATAATGATGGCGACCATCGAGAAAATCAGTAATTAAGTTTTTTATCTCATTAACCGTATCTATGGCTAATTTCTCAATGGTTTCTCGTTGATAAAGCTCAGGGTTGTAAGTCCATTCTAAATAGATTTGACCATCAATAACCATCGTATCAAGAGAAATACTAGGGGTATTTTCCCCTAATCCGCTTTTTTCGATTCCTCGATTTTCCCATGATAAAGAGAATATGGTATTTTTTTGGGTAAATTTTCCTAGATAATTAAAACATAACTCAGGTTGTGGTAAATGATTGAACTTTTCTTTGATTTTCCGTTGCTGATTCAGATAGCGTAAAATTCCATAACCAATTCCACCATGGGGAATTTGACGTAAGGTTCCTTTAACTACTTGTAGCATCTCAAGCGGTGATAAAGAAGGATCACAAGAGAATAATAGAGGAAACCGGGTAGTAAACCAGCCAATTGTCCGAGAAATATCCACTTCCTCAAACAGCGTTTCTCTCCCATGTCCTTCTAATTCTATCCATAACTCATTTTTTCCTGTCCAACTTTGATAGGTTCGTAATAAACCGCACAAAACTAATTCGTTTATTTGTGTATGATTAAGTCGTGAAACTTGAGATAAAATGGCTTCAGTAGTTTCCTTCTCCAGAAATACCTTTACTTTCTCCATTCTTCTTTCGTATTTAGTCACTTGTTGCTCAATTCGAGGAAGATATACGGGAGATGAAGGAAATTGAGCTAACCAATAATCTAATTCCGACAAAATAGACTCAGATTGAGCATAATTTCTTAATTTTTGCGCCCAATACTGAAAAGATGTAGTTTTATTTCCTAAATCTATCTTTTCCCCTTTTTGCAATTGATTGTAAGCAGTATCCAAATCCTCTAACCAAATGCGCCAAGAAATGCCATCCATCAGAAGATGATGAACGACAAATAACAAACGCACTCCCCATTTTTTGCCTAAATTAAACCTAACAACCCGTAACAAAAGAGGATTATCTAAACTTAAACTTTTTTGTATCTTAGTTGCTTCAATACCTAAAATACTTGATAAAGCTGCGTCAGTAACTTTTGCCAAATCTATTTCTAAACAAGGAGTTATGTCTTTAACTTCTGTGTAACGCTGAATCCAACCGTTTTCAGTTGGCGAAAACCTCAATCTTAAACTATCATGATGAGCAATTAAGGCATTGACAAGGGTTTCTGTCTCTGTTCTTGATAAATCCCAGGGAATATCTAGCAAAATTGACATATTCCAGTGATGGGGATTACTCAAAGATTGTTGAAAAAACCACTCTTGGATAGGAGTTAAAGGAACTTCGCCTTTATTGTCACCTAATTCTAGTTTTATTTCCTGATTTTTCAGGATTTTTACTAATTCAGCAAAGGTTTGATACTGAAAAAGGTCAATCGGTTTTAAATTTAAGCCTAATACTTTCGCTCTAGCGGCGATTTGAATACTTAAAATTGAATCACCTCCCAACTCAAAAAAATTGTCATTTAAGCCAACTCGATCAATATGAAGAACCTCTGACCAAATCTTCGCTAAAATCTTCTCGTTCTCAGTATTTGGTGCAACATAATCTGATTCTATCTGCTCTCTTCCCGTTTCAAGTAAGGGTAATTTTTTACTATCTAACTTGCCATTTTGGGTTAAGGGAAGACGCTCTAAAAAGACAAAGCGACTGGGAATCATAAACTTTGGTAAGCTTTTTTCCAGAAACTGGCGTAACTCTGCAACTTTAGGTCTATTCTTACCATCAGGAACTAGATAAGCCACCAGTTGTTTTTCTCCCTTAGTGAATTCTAAAACCAGTACCTTTACGCTTGTGATAGCTGGATAATTCATTAATTGGCTTTCCACTTCTCCTAACTCGATGCGAAAACCATGTAGTTTGACTTGATGATCAACTCGTCCTAAAAATTCAATATTTCCGTCAGGCAGATAACGAGCTAAATCTCCTGTACGATAAAGTCGCTCTGACAGTTTAATTTTCTGATTTTTGGAGCTATATCTTCTATTATGAGTAGTTGTGATCTTAAATTTTGCTTCTTGATTAAACCACTGTCCTTTGGTAATTTTTAGCTTTAAGTAGCTATTTTGAACTTTTAAGCTAAAATGCTGATTAAAAGAATCATCAGATGAAGAGGATTGGTTAAGATAACCTCTTGCTAGATTCTCTCCTCCAATATAGATTTCCCCTGGAAAACCGATGGGAACCGGTCTTAGCTGTGAATCTAACAAAAATATCTGGGTGTTCGGTAAAGGTATCCCCAAAGGAACGGATTTTGTTACCCGCTCAATTGTAGATTGAGTTATCTCATAGGTAAGAACACCAACTGTTGTTTCTGTTGGTCCATAATGATTAATAGTTCGACAATGGGGAGCTAAAGATTGGATGGTTTCGATTAACCGCCAAGTCGTCGTTTCTCCTCCTAAGACAAGACATTTTTTGGGTAAAAGTTGTGATGGATTAGGAGATTCATTAAGTAAAGCCGATAAATGACTAGGAACAATTTTTAAGCAGTCAATTTCTCCTTTTTTTTGGTAATAATTTGCTAAAGCTATCGGATCGGTCATCTTTTCTTGAGAAATAATATGTAAGCAGCCTCCACCGCATAAAGAGGGAAAAATAACAGTATTGCCTAAATCAGCACCAAAGGTTGAAATTAACCCATAACTGGCTCCTAAAGGTAAATTTAAACGCTCTTTAATTCCCTCTAAATAGTTGAAAAGTTGTCGATGTTCAATCCCGACTCCTTTAGGTTTTCCTGTGGAACCAGAGGTATAAATAATATATGCTAAATTTTCTGGTTTAACTTCCGTTTGTAAATTTTCTTCGCTGTAACCATCTAGGATATTTCTCTCGTTGTCTAAAATTACCAATTGAGCTAAATTAAGAGATAGCAAAGATGTTAGGTTTGGCTGCGTAACAACCCATCGCGCTTGACTATTTTCGATCATAAATTTGATCCGTTCCGGCGGTAAAGTCGGATCTAAAGGGACATAAGCTCCTCCCGCTTTAAGAACTCCTAATAAGCTAATCACCATCCAATGCGATCGCTCTAAACAAAGTCCGACTCGCTCATCGGGTTGTAGTCCTAAATTGTGTAAATGGTGTGCTAATCGATTAGAAAGTAGATTGAGTTGATCATAGGTTAAGCTTTCGTCTTCAAACACCAAGGCAATCTCTTGAGGGTTTATTTTTGCTTGCTTTTCAAAAAGATGATGGATGCAAGAAGTATTTAAATAATTTTCACTTTTTTGTGTAACTAGACTAGGATTAAACTGTAATAAAATTCGTTCTTTCTGCTGATCAGTTAAAATATCTAAAGCTTCTATTTTTTGCCGAGGATTAGCACTAACATTCATAAGTAAAGTACAATAATTTTGCAACCAATTTTCGATAACTTCTAAAGAAAAACTATTTGAATTATAGTGAAATTCAATTTCAATATTCTGTGCATAGCGCAGACAACAGACATTTAATTGATAAGGTTGCAGACAAGAAAATTGTTGGATCAATGACCAATCTAGATCGGTTAAATGAATATTTTTATTAGCGTTTAAATCTACCTCAAAAGTGATTCCCTGTTTGACCAATTCTCCTACTTGAGGTATGAAATAATCTTGCCATTGACTAAAATCTTTATTTTTTTGAGCAATTTGTTGACAAAAATTAACAAAACTTAAAGAATAATCTAAGGTAACAGATAAGGGTAAATATTTAGTCATTAATCCTATACTTTGGGATAAATCTTCATAGTGACGATTATCACAAGCAAGTCCTAAACTAATTTCTTCTTGAGATGTCATTCTTGACAATAAAATCAGAAAGCAACTTAACAACCAATCCTGCTCTGAAACTTGATATTTTTGAGCTAAATCTTTTAAAGATTCAAGTTGTTGTTGCTCTAAGGTAACAGAAACGAATTTTGGCTCGAAATCACTGACAAGCTCTCGATAGTTTTGACGGGATAAAGGGAGTTCAAGACTTATATTTTCTCGCGTGTTTTCCTCCTGCCAATACTCTCTTCCTGCTAAGGTTTCTGTTGATTCTAATAACTCATTTTGCCACTCTGAAAAATCTATATATTGAAAGGGTTCATCTCTTGTAACTTCGCTTTCTTGTTGATCATAGCAACTGACAATTTCTGCCATCAAATAACTTAAAGATGAACGATCTGCACATAAACTAGGTAAACTAATAACTAAAATAATTTCATTGACAGATAATTCAATTAAAGCAACCTCCAAAAAAGGTAATTTTTCTATATCCAAAGGTCTTTGAAGTCTTTCGTTAAAAATAGCTTCTAGTTTGTTTAATTGTTTCTCTTTCGAGTCTTTTTGGCAATTGTACTGCTCAACTACCGGAAAATAAGGAGCTTTAATAACTTGCAAAGGAATTGTCATTTCTGGCAAATTATAAAAAGCCGTTCGCAGAATTTCTAAGCGCTCAATAGTCAGGGCTAAAGACTTTAATAAGCACTCTTTGTCTAAAACACCTTTTAACAAAAATGAGCCTTGAGTTCGGTAATAAGAGATCGGATTTTCTTGAGCTAATAACCAGAGATGTTTTTGTTGTGGAGAAAGACGAAAGCCTTCGATTTTTTCAGAATTTATCATCTTTTTTAACTTAATTATTCAAAGGGTTTAAATTGATTAAATCGCCTATACTTGCAGCGAGTCCATTTAGTCAAAACTGACTAACTCCAATAATAAATCTTTTGATTGTCATGGGAGATTGACAAAAATCCCCCTATAGTTATTCGATTTATTGCTCCAGAAACATAAGCAATTTCATGGGTAATTGTGCTTGACTTAAAAATCACTAAATCTCCTTCAAAAAGCTCAAAAGATTGTTGAGAATAATGATTTAAGTTTTGCTTTTTATCCATAATAAATTGATTGAGTCCTGTTTTCAGATTCTTCAGTTCATCTGAATTAAAATAAAGTTGATGAAGAATTAATTCACCGCCATGAGTGGGTTTATTAACCACAATAAAATAACTAAAACAGTTAGGAACATCTGCTATTTGATGTAAATAGGAATAGTTAGGACTATAAGTAAATTCACTATCTACATGAGCAACAATTCCGGGTTGATTGGGAGGAACAAAACGAATGGTTGCAGGAGTATATTTTTTTGCATCTTCTTGAGGACAACAGATAGCTCTCCCATTTGAAAGTTGCTTAAATATCTGAGTAATCCTCGCTTCAAAATCAATCGGTAAAGCGTCAATCAGCATTTTTCTAAACTGTTCTGCTTTGTCTAAATAATTGGCTTTATTTCCTTCTATATCCGATAAACTTAATCCATAAGTTTTACCATAACGAGTTGGGAAAAATCCTGCTTCTAGGGATTGAACATATTGAGCAAGTTGTTGCATTTCGCGTTGTGAGAAAACTTGCTTAATAATAATTCCCTGTACGGTTTCTTGACGGATTTCAGATAATATATCTGGGATATCAGCCAAATCTGTAACCTGACGGGTAATCACCTGAGCTTGAGATGATTGAGTTTTCATTGTGTTGTTCTCCTTCATAAAAACAAAATATAAATTAGCTGATGCTTTAACTCCAATAATAGATTTTTTTGTGTTCACCTTCACCACTACTTCGCTCCTCGTGAGAGAAAGCTAAAAATCCTCCTATCGTGAGCCGTTTTTGGGTTCCTTCAACATTAGCTACTTTGTGCATAATCGTGCTTCCTTTAAAAATAATCATATCTCCTACATCAGGATTAAGAGATATTTGAGAACAGACATCAATCTTTGTCTTAACATCCAAGAAAAATGCTAATAAATCTTCTTGTGTTTTATCCGTCGCACTCAAAAATAGGTCATAAATGACTAATTCGCCTCCAGACTCTGGTTTGTCAATTACTAAAAAATAACTCATTGAATCTGCTAAATCAGCTTGATTTTTCAAAAAATCGTATCCCGCATTGTATAAAAATTCGCTACCCGTATGAGGAGGAATCCCCCCTGTTTGAGGATTAACTAACCGAATAGTTGCTGGAGTATAGTACCTGCTGTTTTCTTGAGGAATTTCTATTTCTGCACCTCCTGAAATTTGACTAATAATTGACTCAATTTTTTTTTCAAAATTAGTCACAAATAGCTGCTTTACGATTTTTCTAAACTTATCTGCTTCTTGAAAATAATCTCTATCACTGGTGATCTTTTGAGACAAGCTCAATCCAATCGTTGCTCCAAAAACAGTCGGATGTAAATCCACTTCATTAGCTTTAATCTTCTGAGCTACTTGATTCATTTCTGCTGGAGAAAAAACTTGCTTAATTAGCGTTCCATGTACTTTTTCTTGATAAATTTGAACCAGTAAATCAGGATAATTATTTAATTCTTCTTGAGAAAGATTAAGCCATTTTAGAGCCGTTGTGTTAGTCATTTTTACCTCCTACATTTTTTGGGGAATTGAATTAGTGTATTTTAACTGCGCTTTAGTCCCTAGGTCTCCTTGCCAGCTAGACTAATTTAAGAGCAATTAATAGGGTGTGCAATAGTCGAGAGCTTTTCGGAGGGTCGATGGTTGATTAATTCTGTCACTTAGTTTACCTCGGCTTGTTTGATGATATTGTTTGAGTAAAGTTGTGCCATTCCCACCACAACTTTTCGCTGTCCTACATAAGGCATTCTTCCATGAGAAAATCGCATATTATCTAAGAGGAGTATGTCTCCTGATTGCCAAGAAAACATAACCGTTTCTTGTTGATAACAGTGATTAATTTCAGCAATGATCTGATCGTCAATTGCCGTACCGTCTCCATAATAAACATTACGAGGTAAATCTTCACTTTTATACTCACTCAAAACCAAATCTCGAATATTTGGCTCTAAGCTAGATACATGAAACAAATGCGCCTGATTAAACCAAATTTTATCTCCCGTTTGTGGATGAACAGCAGTTGCTTGACAAACTTGCCAAGTTTTTAGGCGATCACCTTCTTTCCACTCCCAGTCAATACCCTGCTGACGACAGTAAGCTTCCACAAGGCTTTTTTCCTCAGTTTGGAAAACATTTTGCCAAGTTAAATCTAAACCTGCTCCATAGTTTCGCACATACAGAAGCTTTTTTTCTTCAAACTGGTTAACAATTTGAGGAGAAAGTAATTTTAATAAGTTACGACTATCAGCGATCGGGGTTTCCCCTCTTTCTGTAGCGGCTTTTTGACAAAAAAAGGCAATTTTAAGCGGCCAACTACAACTATAGGACATTTCATTATGTAACGGGATGGTTTGATGAGCGGGATATTCGGTGGAAGTATGAATTTTCCCTTGTACCTTTGATCGGGGTGTGGAGCGATAAGTATAGTCTAATAAGTCACCCCAAATCTCTTGCAATAACTGTTCAAATTCTAAAATGCTTTTAATGCAAAAGTTTCGCCATAAAATAGCACCATGTTGAGACAAGTTTTCATCAATAAACTCTCGATTATTTTTGACCCAACTCAGTAGATTTAAGCCTTCCAAGCTAGGTTTGACGACCATTGGCAAGGATTGATCTGGCTCAGAATAGCTTATTTTAATTATTTTTTGGGTTTCAACTTGAATTGATTTTCGTCTGACGGCATTTAATTTACTCATGGGTTTTTTCCTTATCAATGTGCTTGTTCAGTGATACCACAAACTAAACCAGAAGAAAATGCTGTCACTGAAAAGTAATGCCTCGTGTGGCGTAGCTCTAGTATAACACGGCTATCGGCAATGTCAAACCTTCGGGTCTTAAAGATTAAATTGCTCTAAGAATATACCAAGCGAAAGGGGAATAATTAGTAAATCTAGGTCAAAAGGAAGATTTAACCTAAAATTATTTTGCTGATATTTTTGCTTTAGCTTTTGGATTATAACAGGATCAAAATAACCTTGTTTTTTAATTACCTCACTTGATAGTAAATAATCAATATATTCAATATTTTGCTTTAAGATATTAGGACTACCTTGAGTATGAAAAGCAAATTTTTCTCGATGAATAATTTCTAAAGGAATCAGGTTTTTTGCGATCTGTTTAAGGATATATTTTTCCTCTAATTTATTCAGTTTTAAGTCGGGAGGAATTTTTGTTGAAAATTCTACTAAATGTATATCTAAAAAAGGATAACGTGCTTCAACAGAGTTGGCTAAAGCCATCCGATCTCCGTGATCTGCCACTAAATGATCTGATAATCTTAACTTAAAATCAAGGTACGATCTTTTATGTAAATGATGTCGATTTTTAATTTTTTCATGGTCAACTACTTCAAAATTAAGACAGTCAAATTGATAAAATTGTTCTCTCAGTTTTGCTGAATACAAAGCCAGTTTAGTTTCTTGATAAGCATATAAATTTCTTTCGTAAAATAGCTGGTTATCTCCCCATACTTTTAGACTCAATTCTTCTTCTAAAATTGTTTCTAAATTATAATTACTATTAGTAGAAAAAGCCTGATTTTGTTGAGCTTGTTCAAAACGATAACCAACATAACCCGCAAATAATTCATCAGCACCTTCTCCGGCTAAAATTGCTTTAATGTTATGACGATTTGCACAACTTGAAAGAGCTAATGATGCGGTATTATAGGTTTCTTTTAGAGGACACTCAGCATGATAAATTGCTTTACCTAAACTTTCACCAATACTTTGTTCATTAAACCTAATCTCGTGATGTCTAAAATTTAATTGTCTTAGTAAAATATCACGATAATAACTTTCACATATATTTTTATCTTCAAAACCAATAGAAAAAGAGTCTATTTGATAATCAGGACGCATCTCCTGAACCATTGCTGCAATCAGGGAAGAATCTAATCCTCCACTCAGATATAACCCAACTGGAACATCAGCTTGTAAGCGATAGCTGATTGATTGCTTGAGAAGTTCTTGTAGTCTTTCAGTATAATATATTTCTGAACGATAAACTGGACTTTCACCTATTTTTGGATAATCTAAATCCCAATATTCCCTTATCTTAATTTGGCAATCTTTAAGGATTAGGTAATGACCGCTTTTTAAGCTTTGTATATTTTTGAACATCGTTCTGGGACTAATCAATCCGGGAAAAGTTAGAATTTGATCTAAACCGGTTAAGTCCACTTCAGGAACAACAAGAGGGTGTTCTAAAATGGCTTTAATTTCTGAGCCAAAAATTAAATTTTGCTCGACAATCGTATAAAAAAGAGGACAAATCCCCATTTGATCTCTCGCTAATACTAATGTTTGTTCTTTAATGTCGTATAAAGCAAAAGCAAATTGACCATTAAGTTTGTTTAAAAAATCACAACCATATTCTTCATATAAATGAATTAACACTTCAACATCAGTATGAGTTCTAAATTTATGTCCTTTTTTTTGTAAGTCATCCCTTAATTCAAGATAATTAAATATTTCGCCATTGCAAACTAATACGATTGATTTGTCTTCATTATAAAGGGGTTGCTCACCTCCTTGAAGATCAATTAAACTCAATCTCCGAAAACCCATACCACCGTAGTTGTCCAAAAAATAACCCGAAGAATCTGGCCCACGATGAATGATCTTATTAGCCATTGCTTCTAAGATTTTCTGGTCTGGACTTTTTTCTTTTTTAAGATCAAAATAGCCACAAATACCACACATAAAATCATCCTTAATTATTAAGTAATGAGAATTTTAAAAAATCAACCACTTACATGATAACCCAGCTTGATTATTGTCTTTAATTGACTTGCTAATGCTTTAACATAAGGTTCTGTTAACATCGTGATATGGTCTCCTGGTACATTGTATTGTTCTACGGGTTCGGTCGTCAACTCACACCAACCTAAATCAGATTTACAAAAACAGTCAGCATATACCCCCTGAGCATCTTCAATTAACCGATCAGTCGCTCGTAAAAGAGTAATTTTTCCTTGATAAATTGAGGGAACATAATCAATTAGTGCTTGATGACTAGCTTTTTGTACCGCTAAAAGGGAGTGAATCATATTTTCGCCCGCATCGGGGGGAATAAGATTAGCCTGTCTCAATTTTGCTAAAAAGTAGCTAAATTGTGCTTGAGGAGTTAAAGAGTTGATCTCTATCTCATTAACTCCTATTTTAATCCCAAAAAAGCGTTCTAAAACTTTCGCTCGTTTAACCAGCCAGGTAGCATCATCAATGACTTCAGTTTTGTTTCCTCGAATAGGTGCAGGTGTATCCATAAGAACAAGGAAGGCTATTTCGTGACCTTGTTTTTGCAGTTGTTGCGCCATTTCTAAAGCCACTAATCCGCCAAAAGAATGACCCCCTAAAAAGTAGGGACCGATTGGTTTAATAGTTTGTATAGCCTTGATATAATAAGCGGCTAAATCAGGGATTCGGGTATAGGGAGCTTGTTTCCCATCAAGACCAGGAGCTTCTAAGGCATAAAAAGGTTGATCTGGGCTAAGATAACGTCCTAAAGCAATATATCCCAAAACATTGCCACCAATAGGATGAGGACAAAATAAAGGAGGCTGGGAGCCGACGGTTTGAATAGGTACTAATGGTGAAGGTGATGATGATATAGAAGAGGATTGACGCAATAGGATAGCTAACTGTTCAATTGTACCCCTTGAGAACAAAATGGATAAAGGTAAATCAATGTTAAATTCTTGTTCAATGATCGCCATTAATTGTAATGCGAGTAAAGAATGTCCACCCATATCAAAAAAGTCATCGGTGATGCTAATCGGTTGACGCTTGAGCAAATGTTCCCAAATTTGAGTCAGTTTTAGTTCTAAGTTATCCCGAGGAATTACCGATTTTTCTGAGGATAGGGTTTGGCATTGAGCGGGAATCGGTAGAGCTTTACGATTGACTTTACCATTGGATGTCAAAGGAAAAGCGTCTAAAATTATGATTTGGGAAGGAATCATAGATATAGGTAAGTAATTTTGCAGATATGCTTTAAGTTGTTTTTGATTAATACTCAAAGCATCTTGAGCAACCAAATAGGCGACTAAATGTTGTCCAGTGTCAGCTTGATAAGCCGCTACTACACAGTCTTTTACTAGGGGATATTGGCAGATTCTTGCTTCAATTTCCCCTAGTTCAATTCGGATTCCCCTGATTTTTACTTGATCATCAATGCGTCCGAGAAATTCAATCTTTCCATCGGGGAGATAGCGTGCTAAATCGCCTGTTTTATAAATTTTTGTTTGATAAAAAGCATTTCGTGGAAATTTTTCTCGATCATAATCTTGAATAAAAGGATTAGGAATAAATTTTTCATCTGTCAATTCAGGACGATTGAGATAACCTTGAGCAACACCAATTCCACCAATATATAATTCTCCGATAATACCAATAGGAACAGGTTGCAAATAGGAATCTAGAAGATAAACTTGAGTATTAGCAATGGGAACACCAATGGATGGAGCATCTAGAGATTGAGTACATTCAGCAATAGTTGCACAAACGGTGGCTTCTGTCGGACCATAAGCATTGAAGAAACGACATTGATTTGACCAACGCTTTACTAAGTACCCAGAACAAGCTTCTCCTGCTACAATTAAGGTCTGTAAATCGGGAAATTGTCCTTCAGGAAGCATGGCTAAAATCGATGGGGGTAATGTTAAAACTGTAATCTCATAATCTTGTAAAACTTCGATTAATTTATGATAGTTAAGAAAAGTATCCTGACTAATGAGGCAAAGTCTTGCTCCTTTGACTAGAGACATAAAAATTTCACTGATTGAAGCATCAAAGCTAATGGAGGCAAATTGAAGCACTCGACTATCTGTTTCCACTGCAAATAGTTCACTTTGAGCCTCAGCTAAATTACTAAGTCCTTGATGCGCTAAAAGCACCCCTTTCGGTTGACCGGTTGAACCAGAAGTATAAATAATATAAGCCAAGTCATGGGGGTTGACGGTTAGAGAAGGATTAAGCGGACTGAATTGGCTAATTTTGCATTTTTCTTGGTCTAAATAGACGATAGAGACGGTCTTCTTTAAGAAATAATGTTTAAGATTTGTTTGCGTCAGTAGAACTGCTATATTAGCATCAGATGCCATAAAACTTAAACGTTCTTGAGGATAAGTGGCATCTAAAGGAACATAAACACCACCAGCCTTAAAAATGCTTAAAATACTTACAATAACTAAGGGAGATCTCTCTAGATAAACTCCCACTCGCTCCCCTGATTTTATGCCTAAATTGCTTAAATAGTGAGCTAATTGATTCGCTTGTCGGTTTAATTCCTGATAGCTAATTAATTGATCCTCAAACATCACAGCAATTGCTTCGGGTGTGCGTTTCACTTGATTTTCAAATAGCTGATGAACACAAAGCTGGCCTCCGCCTTCTTTTTGAGTTTGATTCCAGTCGTACAGTAGCTTTTGACGCTCTTTTTTCGTTAATAAATACAATTGATTTAGGGGTTGTTCAGGATTTTTAACAATACTGTTTAATAAGGTTTTAAAATGTCCAATGATTCGCTTAATAGTAGTCGCTTTAAATAAATCAGTTCGATATTCTAAACGACCAGCTAATCCTGTTTCGATTTCTTTTAAAGATAAGATTAAATCTAATTTCGCTTGTTTAGTTTCTACAGAAAAAGAACTTAAGGTTAAACCTTGTAGGTTCAAATGGGAGCTTGGCACATTATAAAAGGCAAATCCTACTTGAAACAAGGGAGAATGGCTTAAATCTCGCTCTGGTTGTAATTCTTCTACCAGTTTCTCAAACGGTACATCTTGAGAAGCATAAGCGGCGATTGCTGTGTCCCGAACTCTTTGTAATAAGGTAATAAAAGAAGGATTTCCCGCTAGAGCAGTGCGTAAAACTAAAGTATTTACAAAACAACCGATTAAATCATTCAATTCAGGATAAGCGCGGACTGCGGTTGCAGTTCCAACTAATATATCATCTAAATTAGTATAACGATAAAGTAAGGTTTTAAACGCTGCTAACAGAAGCATAAAGAGAGTAACTCCTTGTTTCTGACTTAGTTGTTTTAAAGCTTGACTCAAGGATTGAGACAGAATAAAAGACTGACTCTCTCCCTCAAATGAAGGGGAAGATGGACAAGAATAATCAGTGGGCAATTGTAGCAGGGGGAGCTTACCGCCTAATTTTTGTTTCCAGTAACTCAGCTGTTGACGTATTAAATCTTCTTGTAGTTCTTGTCGTTGCCAGATGGCAAAATCTGCATATTGTAGGGGAAGTTTAGGCAAAGCAGACGGGCTTTCTTGACATTTGGCTTCATATAAAATCCCTAATTCTTTAATTAACACATTCATTGACCAAGCATCAAACACTAGATGATGAAAAATTAAAATTAAAACATAATCAAACTCTTCTAATTGAAAAAGACTGGCTTTCATCAAGGGAGCTTGAGCTAAATTAAAAGAAGTTTGAGCTTCTTTTTGACTTAAGAGTTCTACTTCAGCTTGTTTCTGCAACTTCGGTATTGAGCGAAGATCCACCTGATTAAGATTTAAGTTCAAAGAAGGGAAAATGACTTGTTTTGGCTTTCCTAAAACTACTTGAATACCTGTTCGCAAAATTTCGTGGCGAGAGATAATCTCATTTAAACTTTGTTCTAAAGCGATTATATTCAGCAATCCTTGCAGTCGAATTCCTCCACAAATATGATAGATAGAACTGTTAGGTATCAACTTTTCTAAAAACCATAAACGTTGTTGTGTAAAAGATAGGGGAATATCTCCTACTCGTGGAAGAGGATAAATGCCTGAATTTGAAGGTTTATTTTCTTGATTTTGTCCTAAAATTTCTATAATTTCTCCTTTTTTTGCCGATAACTCTGAGAGTAAGTCTGATGTCATTGTTCCTTTGGGTGCATGATAACGGAGGCGATTTCCTTCTACCCAAACTTTAATGTTATTACTACGTAAATTAGCAAGAAATTCAATAATTGTAGTATGGTTTGTCGATTGATTCATAATTCTCCCTCCTCTGATAGCTCCTCTAAAAGTGCTGAAGAATGATTTTTCATCCAAAGTAATGTCTCAATACTTTCAGCTTGAGTCGCTAATATTGGAGAATCAAACAGCAGTTTTAAAGGAATTTCAACTTGCCAAGCTCTACTAATACAAGAAACTAATTGAGTTGCTAACAAGGAATGACCTCCTAATTCAAAAAAGTTATCATCAATTCCTATCTGTTGAATATTCAAAACCTGCGTCCAAATTTCTGCCAATCTTATTTCTATCGGTGTTCGAGGTGCAACATATTTTCGATTGTTTTGAGTCGGAGATGGAAGAGATTTGCGATCAATTTTTCCTGAAATTGTTTTTGGTAAACTTTCCATGATAACAAAGGAAGAAGGAATCATCATCTCCGGCAGAAAATCCCTTAAATATTCTCGAATCTCTCTTACTTCAACAGAGTGTTTCAAGACCAAATAAGCACAGAGATATTTATTCCCCTCGGTATCATTAATATCGATTACTGCACTCTCTTTAATAGCAGAAGAAAGTCGTAAATAATTCTCAATTTCTCCTAATTCAATTCTAATACCCCTAATTTTAACTTGTCGATCTTTACGTCCTAAATATTCAAAATTGCCATCACTTGAAACTCTTCCCATATCTCCAGTCTTATAGATCAAATCATTGGGATTATTGCTGAAAGGATTGACAACAAAAACCTCATTTGTTAAAGCATCTTGCTGATAGTACCCTAAGCTTCTATAGGGAGTACGAACATAAATTTCTCCGATCATTCCTGTGGGACAAATTCTTCCTCTTTCATCAACAACTAAAGCAGCTGCTCCTTTTATTGGTTGTCCAATCGGAATAATTTGACGCTGTTGATCTGAAGATTTAATAAAATAGCAAAATTTCGTCATGGTTGTTTCCGATGCACCATAGAGATTGATTAATTGGACTCTGTCTCCGAATGTCTGACTCCATCTCGCCACATCTCCTCCATAAATTGGTTCTCCTGATAATAAAATATATTGTAAATTAGAGAATAATTGTGGATTTAAGTCTTCATTGAGAATTGAGCGAAATAAAGAGGGAACACAATGAATCACATTGATCTTTTCACGGTCAAGCCATTGAACCAGTTTTCTCCCATCTAAAATAGTATCAACAGACTCAGGGACGCACACCACTCCCCCTGAACACAAAGGAACAAATATGTCTCTCAAAAACGCATCAAAAGAAGGGTTTATTAATTGACTAAAACGAGTTGAATTTTTAAGGTTTAACGTTTCAATTTCCCAATCAATAAAATTCTTAATAGACTTAAGACGACCAGCAATAGCTTTAGGCTTTCCCGTTGAACCAGAGGTAAAATAGAGATAGCACATATCATCTGGTTCTGACCTGATTGTCGGTGTATTAAAATCTTGATTAAGGGAGTAACTTTTTAAAGATAGAAAAGCCAAATCTTTTGGTTGAACAACTTTTTCCTCTTGAGTGATCAGATTGAGATTAGCTAAGATGTTTTCCCGTAAACGACTGAATATTTCAAGTCCATTATTATCAACAGCTATCCATTGTAAATTAATGTCTGAAATAACCATTTCAAGACGAGAAATAGGTAATTTAGGCGAAAGAGGTACAAACACACAACCCGCTTTTAGAATTCCAATTATAGCGACAATATTTTGTAAACAGTCCTCTGAGCAAATTCCCACTAATGAACCCTTAATTACACCTTGAGAAATGAGAAAATTAGCTAGTTGATTTGCTTTTCTTTCAAGATCGTCATAGGTGAACTGTCGCACGCCATAACTAATTGCAATCTGCTGGCTGAATTTTGTCACCTGTTGGCTGAACCAATCTTGAATATAAGGAGGATTTTTCATTTTTAATCTAATTAACTCACCAATCCGAAAATGAAGTACACCACCAGGTAACTTCCCATCAAGAGGCTTGTCAGAGCAACCTGACTTGTACCCAACAATTCGGTGAACCCCAATCAGCTACTAACAGCTTAGCACAAAAGAACAACTTTGAATCTATTATCTTCAGATAACCGCCGTCAACAAGAGAACTCTTGCAAATTAATTATATGTTATAATGATCGGTTAACTAATTTTCCCCAAAAAATTAGTTAATCAGTACATTCGTCCTGAATGAAAACTTGAAGTTTAACTTTTAACTCAAAACTCTTTAG
>JBIPMW010000364.1:0-4295 GCA_044376455.1 Crocinitomicaceae bacterium
CGCGATATAAGGACCGCGATCATTTACACGCACAATTACCGATCTTCCATTAGATTGATTTGTAACTCTTAGTTTTGTTCCAAATGGAAGCCAACGATGTGCTACTGATTTTCCGTAAGCATTATACCGTTCGCCATTGGCAGTTGTCTGCCCGTGATATCCATCACCGATTCCATAATGTGATGCGAGGGAACATCCGCTCGCTGCTTTTGCTTGAAGGGGTGCCAATCCTACAGTAGCAATAGCAAAAATTGAAAGTGTTTTAAAAAGCATTAATTTTAATAGAACTCTACATCCGTATAGGTAAAGGAGAAGTTCCCCTTCTCAGGGGCAGCACCCACGGCTCTAAATCGCACTCAAAATCTCATAACAAAAAACCCTACTCATAACAGGGATTTTACATAATAAGTTAATATTTAGGATTTGTCAAGATTCAGGTTCCAGGGAAACAATCTCAAGTTCATCTCCTTCAGGTTCAATCCATTCATAAAACTCCGCAAGAATAGCACGAGCATCCTCTTTATTGATATTCATATCTGCTGCACGATCAAGAGACCAAGTTCTTACGTGCGCCACAATATCTTCAGTCGTTGTTTCCATAATAATCTTTTCGGAAGTACCTGTTGAGGATGTTGCTATTGTAGAACGCTGGTTCTCCGCAGTCAAGGGATTCGGTGAGGACATTATTGGTGAAGAGTCGTCTGGTCTCCTCAAAGTTTGTTTTGCCCTTTGTTTTATGTAATGATAAGATAGTTCGACTAAAATTTTCTCTGCCAAATTTAGCAATGTCTTCTTTAAGTTCCGGACAAGACCCATAGTATTCCTTCCAATTGGACTCTGATTTTACTTTGCGTTTTTTACCTTTTGGTGTTCTAAACTGCCAGAGGTACTTTCTTCCTATGTATTTTCTACCGTTTTGTTTATTTTCTATTAAATAAACAAAACCAAAGTAGTCTCCTATATCAGCACTAGTAAAAGGATTTCCATTATAACTCCATGGATTTTCATAGTCAATATCTGTACTCATCAATTATATCAAGAACTTCGTTCAGATATTTATGAGCAAGTCCTTTCATATCCATTTCTGGACGAATATGATCTTTATAAAGTTTGTCTTTTAATTTTAATACCCGAACTTTAAGTTCGTCTTTATTGAGTTGATTTTTAGGCATAAAAAAATGGGAGATTACTCTCCCATATCTATAATATTTTAAGCAATTATATCAATCCACTCTTTACAATAATCATAATCTCCAAACAAATATTCATCACATTCCGCTGCTTCTTTGTATGCGTTCAGGATTTCCTGCTCGCACCATTCGTCATAATTGGAATCCTGCGAAAGTATTTTTGGTAACATCTTGCTTAATACCCCCCACTACATAGGACTCAACTTCCGTTTCTTGTGGAGCAACTTGAAGTCCTTTAGAAGAAATCCAATGTTGAGTCCAAGGAAGAGGATTATTATTTGCTGCAATATCATATTGTGGTTTTAGACCAATTGCCTTAATCCTACGATTTGCAATCCATTCAACATATTGCTGAAGAAGTTTGTCATTAAGACCAATCATGCTTCCATCTTTGAACAGATAATCCGCCCATTTCTTTTCTTCATTTACAGCACGATCAAACATAGCGTATGTCCATTCCTCCTCTTCTTTCATAATCTGTTTCATTTCTGGATCATCACCATCTCTCCACTTATTCAGAATATTCTGAGTAATGGCTAGATGTTGGTTTTCGTCTCTTGCAATGAGACTAATGATTTTAGCGGATCCTTCCATAAGCTTAAGTTCGCCAAAGGCGAAACTACAAGCAAAACTAACGTAGAAGCGAATACCTTCAAGAATATTAACGTTTGCGATTGCTCTGTACAATTTTCGTTTAACATCATTGATTGTTTCCTTTGCGTATGATACTCCTTCAAGATTATGCATCCAAGTATCGGATGCACCATATTGATGGGACGATTGAATGAAATCATCATAAGACTCTGTAACGCTCTTAGCACGCTCCAGAATACGCTCATCGGTCACAATTTTATCAAACACCTCACTTGGATCAGAATACACATTTTTAATAATATATGTGTATGAACGTGAGTGAATCATTTCCATGAATCCCCACACTTCCATACATGCTTCCAATTCAGGAAGTGAGCAGTATGGAATGAACGCCATACCAGGTCCACGTCCTTGAATAGAATCAAGCATAATCTGATACTTTAAATTAGAAGTATAGATGTGCTTTTGCTCTGGACGAAGTGTTTGATAATCTCCACGATCCTTCTGGAGAGACACCTCTTCGGGTCTCCAGAAGTATCCTAGTTGCTGAGTGGTTAGTTTGTCGAATATTGGATATTTGTATGAATCATATCTCTGAACTCCTAAAGGTTTACCAAAAAACATTGGTTGTTTTTTGGTATTCACTTGATCAGTATTAAAAACAGTCATACCTTTAATATTTGTTTGTGGTTCTTCTGTGGAAGAAATTTTAAACTGCACAGGATTCACACTTTCTCTCCTCTACTGAAATTAACTCACACATTCTATTTAACTCTCCAGAATATTTGAGTTTCATCATAATCTAGGTTTATGAATTTGTCAAATTTTACAACTTTCGCAATCTTCCTCTTCGGCACCAGAAAGTTCTTGAAGGAGTGATTGCAGGTCTTGTTTTGGTTCTTCTACTACCTCATCAGTCTTAATATCATAAGTGTTTTGGTAATAAGAAGTTTTCCACCCGTACTTATACGTAGTCAAAAAGTCATTTGCCATAACCGACGTAGGAACTTCATTATTATCATAATTTTCTGGATTATAAGACCAGTTACCAGAAATTGCTTGGTCAAAAAACTTTTGCATCACAGCAACAATATTAATATAACCAGTATTACTAGGCATTTCCCAAAGAAGAGTATAGTTGTTCTTGAGAGAATGATATTGAGGAACAATTTGCTTGAGCGGACCTTTTTTTGATTTCTTAACGGACAAGTAATCTCTAGGTGGTTCAATTCCATTAGTTGCGTTTGACACAACGGAACTGCTCTCCGATGGCATCTGTGCGGACAGTGTTGAGTGCCTGAGACCATATTCCAAGATAGATGCTCTAAGAGTTTCCCAATCATGTTCTAACGGAATAGAAGAAATTTCATCTACATCTTTTTTATAAGTATCAATTGGAAGAATTCCATCAGAATATTTAGTACGTCCAAAGTATTCGCAATGACCCTTTTCTTTAGCAAGTTGATTAGATGCTTTCAGTAGATAATATTGGAAAGATTCCGCAAGTCCATGAACAGCATCCCATGCTTCTTGATCACCATAATTAAACCCAAGTTTTGCCAAATAGTGCGCAAGACCAATAAACCCTATACCAAGAGAACGACGCGCCTTGGTGGCGATTTCTGCCGCCTTTACGGGGTATTTTTGATAGTCAACCAATTCATCTAAACCACGAACTGAAAGGTCACAAAGTTCTTCCAGTTCCTCATCAGACTTAACTTTACCGACATTAATTGCGGAAAGAATACAAAGTGCAATTTCCCCATGTTCGTCGTCAATGTGCTGAATTGGATACGTTGGTAGAGTAATTTCTTGACATAGATTGCTCATCTCAACTTTATCTTTAAAGGAAGAGTGAGAGTTGCAATGGTCAATATTCATAATGTAGATACGACCCGTTTCAGCGCGTTCTTTAAGGAGACTAAGAATGAGTTCCTGTGCCTTAATAGTTTTCGACGGAATGGACGAATTATTCTCATATTCAACGTATAAATCGTCAAACTTGTCTGTTCCAAAAGAATCATAAAGTCCAGGTACATCATGCGGGGAGAAAAGCGTGATTTCACCGTCCTGAATGAACCTCTCATAAAAGAGTTTGCTGATTTGAATACTGTAATCAAGTTTGCGAACACGATTATCCTCCGTACCTTTGTTATTTTTAAGAACTAGGATGTCTTCGATTTCTTGGTGCCAGATGGGGAAGTGGACTGTCGCGGATCCACCTCGTATGCCATTTTGCGTGCAACATCTGACAGTCGCTTCAAACTTCTTGAGAAATGGTACAACACCTGTGTGTTGAACTTCTCCCCCTCTGATTTTACTGTTGATGCCACGGATGCGACCAGCGTTGATACCGATTCCCGCCCTCTGTGCAACGTATCTGCCAATAGCCATATCGCTACTAAAGATACTATCGAGGGTGTCATCAACGTCAACAAGGACACAGCTAGCAAATTGTCTAAGCGGAGTTCGCACTCCCGCCATGATTGGTGTTGGGATGTTGATTTTGTG
>JBIPMW010000031.1:0-12979 GCA_044376455.1 Crocinitomicaceae bacterium
CTCGCCTTTGGATTTTATTTTTCTACGCTGTTTAAGAATTATTCATTTGGCTTTGCTGTCTTGGCGGCAATTATTGGCCTTCTATTTCTTATAATTTCCTTAGTTGCCTCCAAGCAAATTAAACAGAGGCTTCAAAATAAATTGCTCAAGCAAATGTATCAGGATGCATTTTAACCCATCAAGCCAAGGCCATGAAAAATTTAAAGGAATTAGACCAACAACTTGTTGATTTGTATCAGTTGCAAAAGGAGCAACAACAATTACTGACACAGCGCGTTGAGACGCTCCAGCAGCTTTTTTCGCCTATTCAAGCGATCAGCAAAACAGTCAAGCAAGTTTTTGCAGCACCCACTGAGCAAGACCATGAAGCCGCACAAGGTTATAGTCATTTGTGGGATGCCCTCACGGACCAAGTTGGAATTAAATCGGCGGTGATTAAAAGTGTTTTACACCTTTTAATGGATCAAATGCTGTCTAATTTAAACCAGCGCTCCACTCCTGTTCCTCCAGAAAAAGAGACTAAAAACGAAGCGCTAGCAGTGTATCATTCTGCGAATCATTTTTAAAAGATTGGAGGCTGTGAGCTGATGTTAATCATACAAAGAGCAGGTGTCATTTTGGAGAAAACGCATTTAGCTTTTGAGGCAAAAGGTGTGTTGAACCCAGCAGTCATAGAACATAACGGACAAATCCACATGATTTACAGAGCAGTTGCAAAAGATCGGGTGTCGTCATTAGGCTATTGCTTATTGTCAGATCCGCTTACGGTAAAGGTGCGTCATAAGCAAGCACTCGTGAGCGGCAAAGGTGCGCAAGAAAGCAGAGGCATTGAAGATCCAAGAATTGTCAGAATTGAGCCCTATTTTTTAATTAGCTACACGGCATATGATGGTGTCAATGCGCTAGGCGCGTTGTTGTTAAGCAAAGATTTGAAGCATTTTGAAAGGGCTGGAATCCTGGTACCGGAAATACCTATTGGAATTCAGGAAGATGACAAAACACCGTTTCATATTTGGGATAAGAACTTGGTATTCTTTCCGAGAAAAATCAAAGGAAAGCTCTACTTTTTTCACCGCATTAAGCCCTCAATTTTACTCACTAGCGTCCTTTCATTAAGTGATTTAACACCTCTTTTTTGGACTCAATTTTTAGAGCAAAAAGCTGCACACACCTTAAATTTTCATTACCAATTTATTGAGCCCAATTACGTGGGTGCTGGTTGCCCTCCTATTGAAACAGACATAGGCTGGGTATTTATTTATCATGCGGCCTATGAATCGCAAGGGCAAATCACGTATCAAGTTCATGTTGCACTACTCGACCTCGATGACCCATTGAAAATCATCGCGCAACTCCCTTATCCAATACTTGAACCGATCATGGACTACGAGCGCTTTGGCAATGTGCCCGATGTTGTGTTTCCGACCGCTTGTCTTGTTCAAAACGAAATGCTTTATCTCTACTATGGAGCTGCAGACGCCTGTATTGCTTGTGCGCTCATCAGTATGATTGACTTAATGGAGGCTTTAGTTGAAAACACTTATCAATATCAAGATCATGTCTAAATTTCAAAATCAACAGCAATACCAGGTGCTGCTCATGAGTAGCTGCTTACCTAGAGAATGTGGCTTAGCTACATTTAGTCACGATTTACGAGAAAGCATCCTAGAAAAATTCAGTGGAAGTTGTCACATCGACATGTGTGCATTGGATGTCAGTGAATCTGAACTGGCTTACCCGAAGACGGTAACACATGTATTGAAGGTGGATCAAGTGGTAGCCTATAAAGACTTGGCAAAAAAACTCAATCAGGACAAATTATACGACGTCATACTGATTGAGCATGAATTTGGGCTCTTTGGCGGGGATTACGGCATTTATCTGTTGGATTTTCTTAAACACATTAAAATTCCGGTCATCATTACATTTCATACCATTTTACCTCGCCCCGATCAAGCGCGATTTAAAATCGTAAATGAACTCATCCGACGCTCGAAATATGTGATTTGCCTGACCAATGCCAGCGCGCGCTTACTCGGTGAACATTATGTGTGCCCGACAGCCAAATGCCAGGTGATTCAACATGGTATCCCATTGATTGCTTACAAAGAGTCAAGCGTACTGAAAACGAAACTCAATTTAGGTTTGCGGCCTATTCTTGCCACATTTGGCTTGTTGAGTCGGGGTAAAAGTATAGAAACAGCACTTTATGCGCTTGCTATGGTGGTTCAGGAATTTCCAAATGTTTTGTACCTGATCATCGGAAAAACCCATCCAGAGGTTTGTAAAACAGAAGGTGAAAGCTATCGCACTTATTTGGAGGAGCTCATTTCCATTTTGGGCCTTACTACCAATGTGCGCTTTGTCAATTCTTTTGTAGACAAAAAACTGCTCGAAGACTACTTGCAGGCCACTGATATTTATTTGTTTACTTCAACTGACCCAAACCAAGCGGTCAGTGGCACGTTTGCCTATGCCATGGCTTGTGGTTGCCCTATTGTTTCGACGGCAATTCCTCAGGCAATGGACAGTTTAGGGCCGGCTGGTATTGTCATTGATTTCAATGACGCCAAACAAATGTCTCAGGCCATTAAAGATATTTTAGGTGATGTGCAACGTATGTCTGAAATGAAACAAGCGGCATTGCAACAAATTAGGCCCTCAGCCTGGCAAAATGTAGCCATACAACACATGTTGCTGATCGAGCGCTGTAATCTTCGGAAAGTAAAACCATTACACTTTAGTTTGCCGGCCTATAATTTGAGTCATTTTCATGGTTGCACTACAGCGGTTGGTATGATTCAGTTTTGCGAAGCCGAAGCACCACAACTCAGTTCTGGTTACACCCTAGATGACAATGCAAGGGCATTGATTGCCTTGCTCGAGTATTTTGAATTGAAATCAGATAGTAGCGTTTTAGCTCCTATTAAAATCTATTTTGAATTTATTCAGCGCATGCAGCAACCCAATGGCCGCTTCTACAATTACCTAGATGCGGATAAAAAAATCAGTACGCAAAACCATGTTGAAAATCTTGATGATGCGAATGGCCGTGCAATATGGGCATTAGGAACCATGATGGCGCTTCATCACTTATTTAATCCCAGCTATTTTAGAGTCATTCAGCGCATGATGCGCAAAGCCATTGAAGCGCTCGAGCATATGTATTCGCCAAGAGCGATAGCCTTCAGTATCAAAGGGCTGATTCAATACAACGAGGTTTTTAAAGACGCTCAAATCAATGAGTTGCTTCAAAAATTGGCAAGTCGCTTAGCTGCTAGTTACCGACTGCATCACACCGCTTCGCATCCGTGGTTCGAAGCTAAAATTACCTATGGAAATGCCGTCTTACCTGAGGCGTTGCTATTGGTTTCTCAATTAGATGGCAATAGAAACTTCCAGCAAATTGCCATTAAAAGCTTTCATTATTTGTGTGACTTGCATTTCGAAAATAATCACTTCAAAGTGATCTCTAATCAAACATGGTATGAACCTGGAAAACAACACGCTAGCTCCGGGGAGCAACCTATTGATGTAGCTTACACCATACTAGCGCTCTCTACTTTCTACAAAATAACTGAAAATAATCGCTACCTTAAACAAATGAAGAAGGCTTTTGATTGGTACTTAGGGAAAAACCAATTGAGCCAAATTGTGTACAATCCGGTTTCCGGTGGTTGTCTTGATGGAATTGAAGCCCATGAAGTCAACATCAATCAAGGCGCGGAAGCCACAGCTACCTTTTTAATGGCCCGCAATCGCATCGAGCAGCACTTTAATCAGCAGCAGCTCGCATTGCTTCCCGCAGCATTTTCAATTCAAAACTATCCAATCGTTCTTGTCTCATGATTCATTTAGAAATATACCAACACCGTAAAATTTCGGCAGTTCAAGCCGATTTCAATGCCTTCTTTCCATTTTTGCTTTTGGAATTTTATTACAAAGAAGCACCCCGTAGCGATCATTCCAAACACGCTCATTTGCAAAAAGAACATTTTGCACACAAAACAAGGGATTTAATCGAAACATGTACCACCAATAAAAAGGAGGGGCTATTTGTTTTCGATCCGCAAATCACGGCCAAAGACTTCAAGCAGCAACTTGCTTCTGAATTTGGACTCAATTGTGAAATATACCATCGGGTTGGAAAAAACGAATGGTCTACCTTTCCGGTAGATGGATCTTATCAGCTCGATGAAGCCCCATTTCAGTTACATTAAAAAGACACTTCAATCATGTAAAACTTCTACAGAATTTTGCAAATAGCTCAGTGCGAACTTGATATAATTTAGACTAATAAATTTTGCGCATATGAAAATATTCATTAAAAATATGGTTAGTCACCGCTGCATCAATCAAGTAACAATTATCCTTACAGATATGGGAATTGCTTACATTTCGGTTGGGCTTGGCGAGGTTGAATTGGCACAAAAATTAAGCATGATTCAAGAGCTCGATTTCAAATACAAATTGAAGCAAGATGGTTATGACTTGATCATCGATACAAAGTCTCAATTATCTGAGCGTATCAAAGCGGTAATCATACAAATGATCCATTATTCTGAAGAGCATATCAAAACGAATTTTTCCGTTTACCTGAGTGAAAAAACCAATTTGAATTACACCTATTTATCCAATGTGTTCAGGGCTGAAAACGGCATCACCATTCAGCAATTTATTATAATACACAAAATAGAGCGCATCAAAGAGTTATTGCTCTACGGAGAAATGAATTTGTCTGAAATTTCTTATAAAATGCACTATAGTAGTATTGCGCATTTATCCAATCAATTCAAGAAAATGACTGGTATGTCACCTTCGGAATACCGAAATCTCGATGTCATCCATCGCATTCCACTAGAGGATTTAGGGAAGCTTTCTACACAACAAGATCTTGGCAAAAGGCTTTGATTTGCTCCCTAACTTCTCGGAATGCCGTTGAAATTTGTGCCTCGGTTCCGCTTGCTTTGGCTGGATCAGGAAAATTATAGTGGATGCGCTTTGCAGAACTTGGGAAAATAGGACAACGCTCACTGGCGTGATCACAAACGGTCAAAATCAAATCAAATGGTATATGCAGGTATTCGTCGACATGATTTGAAGTATGCTGACTTATATCGATGCCATCTTCAAGCATTGTAGCAATCGCACGCGGATTGACGCCATGCGTTTCAACACCAGCGCTATAAATATTGGCTTTGTCGCCATGGAAATAACGCAAATAACCTTCTGCTAACTGGCTTCTGCAACTGTTTCCCGTGCACAAGACAAGGATATTTTTTTTCATAAAAAGGTTTTCTTTAAATACAAACTTGCTTTCACTAATAGAATCAAGGCAGGAACTTCTACAAGTGGGCCAATTACCCCAGCAAAAGCTTGTCCTGAATTAAGACCAAACACACCAATTGCCACAGCAATGGCCAATTCAAAATTATTGCCTGCTGCTGTAAAGGCAACGGTAGCAGTCTGATCATATTTGGCGCCGTTCCATTTGGCAACATAAAACATCAGAAAAAACATAGCTAAAAAGAAAACCACCAAAGGCAGCGCTACTTTAAGAACATCAAATGGTAATTGCGCTATTAATTTCCCTTTCAAACTAAACATAACAACAATGGTAAAAAGTAAAGCATAAAGTGTGAGGGGTGAAATGCGTGGAATAAACTTAGTGTTCAGGTAGCTTTCACCTTTTTGAGCACAGACCCAATACCTTAACACCAGCGCAACAACAAATGGAAAACCTAAATAAATGCCGACAGTTTTGGCGACTTCCCAAAAACCGAGGTCAATTTGAATGGAAGCAAATCCAAACAAGGGTAACATGACTTCAAGGTAAAAATAAGCATAGGCTGAAAAGAAAAAGACTTGTAATAAGCTATTGACCCCGACTAAACCTGCCGCCAATTCGCGGTTGCCCCCTGCGAGTTCATTCCAGACAATGACCATGGCAATGCAGGGCGCCAAACCAATTATGATAAGGCCTGTAAGGTATTCCGGTTCGTTTTTAAGAAAAGTAATGGCCAATAAGAACATTAAAAATGGTCCTAAAATCCAGGTGATGAGTAGAGAAATACTCAGTAGCTTTTTATCTTGAAAAACTATCGGAATCTTATTGAAATCAACTTTTACGAGAGGTGGAATCATCATGATGATCAATCCTATTGCCAGCGGAATATTCGTGGTTCCAACTGAAAATTGGTTGATCCATTGATCGATGCCATCAACTAAATTGCCAATTGTTACCCCTAAGCCCATGGCTATAAATATCCATAGTGTCAGGTAGCGGTCTACGAAATTGAGGCGTTTGTTTTTCATGAAAATCAAGTTTAAAAAGCGTATTTACTTTGAGTGTTTTAAATCAGCAACAACCTGAATTTGGCGTGCAACAGGAAGACTTTGGTGCCTGCATGTCTGTGGGTAATAAGTCGTTTGGAATGCCACAATGTCCTGGTGCCAAGCAAGTTGTTTTTTTAGCAATAAATTGGAAGCCAAAATCTTGAATAGCTAAACCGTAAGTCTCAATGGTTTGACCCTGGTACTCAAATTCAAGGTCCTCATCCTTTAGCCCAAATAACTGTTCAGATTTTTCGATGATACTTAAGAGTTTTTCAGTTGAAAGGCGATGTTCGGTGTCATTGGCCAACCAAATTTGCATACTTGCTTTGCGCTCTTGCCGAACTACTCCTCCGCAGTCGACATAATTTTTTAAGATCAGGCCGATTTCAGTAATGTGATAATGCGCTTCTATTGACATTCCATTTACTTGTAAGAATTGTGGATTAGATTCGGGCTTTGCAAGTTGTAAAGCACTTTTAAATTGAGTGAGTTTCATGAGCAACAAGTTTGATCAATTGGTGAAATGAGTTGATTTAAATATTGATTTAATAGAGGTATTTGATCAGTATTAACGCAATAGCAAACAGATGTGCCGTTGATGGTTCCTTTGATCAAGCCTGCCTCTTTGAGTTCATTTAGGTGTCTGGAAATACTTGCTTGTGATAATGGAAGTTCGGCAACAATTTCTCCGCAAATACAAGAGGTTTGTTTAGCGAGAAATTCGAGTATTGCAATGCGTGCCGGATGCCCTAATGCTTTGAATAACTGAGCTTTGTTTAGAATTTCCTCTGAGTATGCCTCAATTTTTGTGATTCCCATGGCTAATAATACTTTGAAATAATACGATGAACTAAAACGATAAATAATGAAACTCGACCTTTCTATTGATTTATATATCGCAATATTACGATTAATACATCTACAAAAAATATAAAAAGCTGTTTTTAACAAAAAAATAATGATGAGGCCTATCTTAAACTACCGGCGTCTTTTAAGCCCTTATTCCAGGCATGTGCATTGTGAATTGCTGGCAAAACCTCTTCGGGTATATCTACGATTGTATACAAGAACTTGAGCTCGTCGGGCATAAATTTTTCATCAACAGCTTGTTGCATGAGCATGCGAAAAGTATTGAAATATCCTCTCGTATTTAAAATGACGATGGGCTTAGTGAATTGTGCTAATTTTTTAAGCGTAATGGCTTCAAAAAGTTCTTCAAAGGTTCCGGGGCCTCCAGGGAGCGCAATGAGGGCATCTGTTCCTTCTAAAAATTTGGCTTTGCGTTCGTGCATCGTCTCAGTGTAGATGAAGTCTGAAACTCCGGTATGCCCCCACTCTACTTCATTCATGAACTGCGGCATGATGCCTTTGATTTTGCCACCAGCCGCCAAGGTGCTATCGGCGAGCTGGCCCATAAGGCCTGAAGAACCGCCTCCAAAAACAACCTGAACTTTGTTTTGCGCTAAAAGGTGAGCAAGCGCTGAAGTCGCTTCAAAATATTCTGGATGGATATGCCCACTAGAGGCACAATAAACACATACTTGCATATTTAAAGTTAGGTAGAATTTTGCTATTCTGTTTTGATTGGCACCTTCCAAATACTTTGACCGTCGGAATCATAAAGCTCAATTTCTAAGACCCTCTTATTTTTCTTCCCACTAACCTTTAGTAATCCAAAATTACGCGTTGCAACATGAGTTCCTTTTACCCTGAGCAAATTCGCTTCATTGAGCGCATCATGCGTTCCTGAAGTGAGTGGTGAAACGGTGAGGTCGTAAATGAATGGTTTTCCTTGCTCATTTAAAATACTCAACTCGCTGTGGTGGCGATCACCGGTTAAAAAAACCACATTTTTAATTTGGTGCTGGCAAATGAAATTGATGAGTTCTTGTCTTTCTTTGTCAAAACCATTGGATGTATAATTTTCAAAAACCGGCGCCGTATTTAAAAATTGACCACCCATCGCGATGAATTTAAATGTAGCAGAGCTCTGAAGTAATTGCTCCTTCAGCCACGCAAGCTGATCATTGCCAAGAATTGTTTTGGGATTAACCTCCCATTCGTTTGGACTGCGATCATAGCGGTTGTCAAGCAAGAAAAATGCGCAATCGGCTTGCTCGAATAGATTGCTGACGCCATTGAGTTGAGGCGCTTTTTGAGGTGGATTGGCCCAAAACAAATCAAAAACTGCTTTGGTTATTGACTTATTGATAAAACTACCATCGCTGTCATTGGGGCCAAAGTCGTGGTCATCCCAAATAGCATATTGAGGAATATTGGCTAGTAATTTTTTTAGTTCGGGTAAGTTCCGACTGAAAGTATAACGATGAATCATAGCACTTTTGGAAACGAGGTCAGCCTCACGAAAATAAACGTTGTCGCCAAGCCACAACATCAAGTCTGGCTTACTTTGATAAATTGCATCGAAAATTTGGTATTCGCCACCATAAGGTTTTCCAGGCCTGTCAAAACCGTCTTCGTTGACATATGCACAAGAACCAATGGCAAAGGTTAGATCTGCTGTGTTCTTTTTACTACCGTACGCTGTTGTCGTTTTAAATATTTGAGCACCGAAAGGCATTTCAATTTGCTTGTCAAGCACAACGCGATATTCATAGCTTTCATTGGGCCTCAGATCTTGGATAATAGCTTTGCAAGTAAATGCCGTTTGCTCAGTGGTCTGTTGGGTAGCAGTAGCCTTCCATTTGTGATGACTACCTGCTTTGCGATACACAAAGTGCACCATTTGACTACGCTCAGTCTGGACCCATAGCGCCACTTCCCTAGATTGAACATAGCCTATCATTGGGCCGTTCAGGATTTGAGCATTCGCTTGAATGGTGATAAAAATGATAAAAAAGAGCAAGAATGTAACTTTCATATGGCTAAGTTCAGAAAACTATATGAATTGACTGTTAGATTTAACCAAATCTTCCATAGTGATCCTATTCATTACTACGAGCCGAGTGCGCAGTATAAAATGATATATTTGTCTATGACAAAAACACAGCCCAAAAAATGGAAACTCATGTTGCTTACATGGTTGTTCATTTACCCGCTTATCAATATCCTTTTCTTCTTGCTTTTTCCGCTGATGAAAGAATGGCATCAATTGCTCAAAACACTCACGCTTACGCTTATTCTTGTACCATTGATGGGTGCTTTCTTGCCTAAATGGCATGGTCTTTTTAAAAATTGGTTGCAAAAATAAAGTATGAATGCTGTTCAACTAGAGGAGCTTACCTTGCAATTAGATGGTGCTTTGGTGCAGGAGTATACACTGAAGAATGCCAATGCACAAATAAAAATTAGTTCTTTCGGAGCAACGCTTTTGAGTTTTATGATTCAACGCCCTGGCTTTTCAAGTCGTGATGTTGTATTGGGTTATAAAGATTTTGAGTCTTACCGAAAAGCATTTGAACAAAGCGGCAATGCCTATTTTGGCGCCATTGTCGGACCTATTGCCGGGCGCATTTCAAATGCAAAAATTCCTTGGAAAGCAGGTGTTTTTGAATTTGAACCTAATGAGGGTAAGCATTTGTTGCACGGCGGACACAAGTGCTTTTCCAATAGCAATTGGGAGCTTGTCTCTTTGCAAGAAAAACCCTATCCAAGTGTGACACTCGCGCTTGAAACGAAAACGAGCGGTATAACTTTACCCGGAAATCTGAGGTGTGAAGCGACGTATAGTCTCAAAGATTTCACCTTGGAATTACACATCGATAGCATTGCACTTGAAGATACGCTCGCTAATCCGACTCAACATACCTATTTCAATCCGAATGGGCATCAAGCCAGTGTTTTGAACTCTGAAGCATGGATAGCAGCGGAGAGCATTTTTGAGTTGAATAAAGAGAAATTACCCACGGGTCTTCTTCTTCCTTTAGTCATTGATCCTAGAAATTCTACTTCTCCATCATCATCATCATCTTCTTCTTCTTCTTCTTCTTCTTCTTCTTCTTCTTCAAGCACTCTATTTTTTCCCTTACAAACAATTTTTGAAGGGCTTGATCATGCTTTTTTATTGAATGCCAAAGAGGCGCAAGCAAAGCTCATTGCAGCGGATGGTTTTGAGCTCCGATTTGACACCAATCAGCCTGTAATACAAGTGTATGTTGGTGGTGCTGTAGCATTTGAAGGAAAAGAAGGTGCGAAATACCACAGGCATTCTGGGATTTGCCTGGAGCAACAAGCTGAACCAGATGCGCCAAATCAGCTAAATTTTAGCGATATTTATCTTCCGAAAGGTCAAAGAAAAACCAATACAATGCAGATCAATTTTGAACAAAGCAAATGAAAATCACTTCTTTCCTCCTACTCTTTTTTTCGTTCACGCTCTTTGCCTGTAAAGATAAGGTAAAGCCGAAACCACCCGTTACGCCACCGCAAAGTACCTTTTTTAAAGGAGCCGATGTCAGTTGGTTGGCCCAAATGGAAGCAACCGGATATGTCTTTTACGATGAAAACGGGAATCCTTCCGATTGCCTAGACTTACTGATGGCCCGCGGTATCAATGCCATCCGCTTGCGTGTTTTTGTTCATCCAAATTCAGATAAAATCAATGGGCATTGTAGCCCTCAAGAAACGGCTGTGATGGCAGCAAGGGCCAAAGCAAAAGGCCTAGCGGTTATGCTTGATTTTCATTACTCCGATACTTGGGCAGATCCTGGCCACCAGGCCAAACCAGCCACATGGGCAACGGTTCCATTTGCAGCGCTCAAAGATTCTGTTTATACACACACTTACCAGACACTACAATTATTGAAGCAAGCAGGAGTTACTCCTAAATGGGTGCAAATTGGCAATGAAATCCCGAGCGGCATGCTTTGGCCTGACGGACACACCAACAACCCTCAACAACTTGCGCAGTTGATCAACAAAGGCTATCAAGCTGTCAAAGATATCGATACCAGTATCCAAACGATTGTACACATAGATCAAGGTAATGACAACGGGCGCTTTAAATGGTTTTATGACCTCATGCAACAAAATGGCGCCCAATTCGACATCATTGGCGCATCTTATTATCCGTATTGGTTAGGCACTGATTATACAGTAACCATTGCCGATTTACAAAACAATCTGAATGACATGGTGGTTCGCTACAACAAACCGGTCATGGTTGTGGAAGTTGGTGGCGATTACTGGCAAGTTGAAAACTCCAAAGATTTAATCATTGCCACGATTGGTGCAGTGAAAGATGTTCCACAAAATAAGGGCTTAGGTGTGTTTTATTGGGAGCCTCAAGGTGCCAAACCTTGGAGTGGTTATCAACTGAATTGCTGGCAAGATATCGGCCGCCCCTCACCTGCCCTCGATGCATTTATGTACTGAGTTAATCGCATTGAATCACCTATGAAATTTTTTCTAACGCTTTTATCATTCCTTTTTATTTCTGGCGCTACGGGGCAACTCAATCGGCGTTTATTCAATGAAAATTGGGAGTTTCAGTTGCGGCCTACAGAACCTGTGTCGGTGGTGAGTTTACCGCATACACCTAGATTGGAGCCGCCGGTCATGCAAGCACAGTTTACAGGGCAAGTGATCTATCGCAAGCGCTTTCATTACAAACTTGACCCCGGAAAAAGACTCTTGATTCATTTTGAAGGCGCCATGCATACGGCAAAAGTGCTGCTCAATGGCCTTGAACTCGGGACGCACGTCGGTGGTTATCTTCCTTTTGAGTTTGATTTAACGGCAGCTTTAAAGGATTCAGCCAATTTACTTGAAGTTTATCTAGACAACCGCGAAGATGTGAGTATTCCGCCCGGCAAACCATTGAAAGAACTCGATTTTTATTACCACGCAGGTATTTATCGCAACGTTTGGCTCGAAGAAGTAAGTGGTGTTCAGATTCAAGACCCCTATTTTTATACAGAAAATGTGAGCACGGTGAATGCTGCGACAACAGCAATGGTTCGCCTCACTTTTCAATTGAAATACCAACCCGATTGGGTGATACATCCTGTTGTGGCCCTTGCAAAACTAGGAAGCACTTCATTTATCTTAAACAATGAAGCATTCATCGATTCCACGAATGCGATCACCTATTCAGGGACGCTTCAAATCAAAAATCCGATGCTTTGGTCGCCATCGAATCCAAGTTTAACTGATCTCAAGATATTGGTAATCAACGCCGGTGATACCATCGCTAGTCAGGCGTTTAAAGTCGGTATTCGAAAAACGGAATTAAAGCCAGATGGTTTTTATCTCAACGGAATAAAGCTTTTTCTAAGTGGAACCAATAGGCACCAAGAATATCCGTACGTGGGTTATGCCTTGCCAGATAACTCACAATGGCGCGATGCGTATTTGATCAAGCAAGCGGGTTTTAATTTTGTACGCCTTTCTCATTATCCGCAAGCACCGGCCTTTTACGAAGCTTGTGATGCATTAGGAATTATTGTAATGGATGCTATTGCGGGTTGGCAGCACTTTGGGCCTGCCCCTTTCGAACAGCGCTGCAAAGATGACCTCCGTGAAATGATACTCAGAGACCGCAATCATCCGAGTGTGGTTTTTTGGGAAAATTCCATCAATGAAACCCAAATGCCTGAAGCCTTCATGTTGGAAATGAATGCCATCGCTAAGAGTTTACTTAATGGCCAAGGCTTTACTTGTGGTTGGACAGATCACCCGAGCT
>JBIPMW010000175.1:0-4269 GCA_044376455.1 Crocinitomicaceae bacterium
CTTTTAGCAAGCTTTTGGCCGATCCACTACGCATGCCAGAAGCACAGCAAGTTATGATGGTTTTATTCTTAGGGATTTTAGAGTAGCTGGCTTGTAACGCTTGTAACGGAATATTTACAGCTCCTTTCACATGACCACCTTTGAACTCCGAAGGTGTGCGCACATCGATGATCATGGCACCCTGTTGAACCAGCGCTTTGAAATCCACACTTGTTCCACCAAAAAGTTTCTTCAATAGAGACATCGTGTTTAGTTTTGGGTCATGGCATAGTTGACTTCCATCCAGCCGCCACCATTTTCACAAGCGACACCTAATGATTGGAAATATTGTGTAGCTTGTCCTGAACGGTTTCCTGAAGCACAACAAAAAATGATGGGCTGTACCATCGCTTTGATTTCTTCAATATGACCTGTTATTTCCTGTAAAGGAATATTAATTGAACCAGCTACATGGCCACCTGCAAACTCTGCACGCGTGCGAACATCAATAATTGTTTTTGACATCTCTTTTATTTTTTGTGTTAATTATTTCAAATAAGTATTGAAACACTATTCCTCCTAACAACAAACCCATGATGATTGTTGCGTAAGGCGTACTTCGCAGTGCACAACCAGTGGTACAAGGGTTTAGCTTGAAATAAATATAACCGAAAATAGCTCCAATGACGTAGCCAAGGACGGTAAAATATTTCTCTGATTGAAGAATTGTTTTCATTTCGACTACAAAACTAAGTTTACAATATATTTTGAAGTGTAGCGTAAGTTACAAATGATGATTCAATTGAAATAGACTACCTTTGACAAAATATTTGCATGAAACAAGTTTCTTTACAGGCCATTGAAAAAGCCATCGGGGTTGTTGACAACCTCACAGACGACCAACTCGAAAACATTACGGAATTATATGCCTCTGCTCAAGAAGCGCTCTTAGGCTATGTCATGACGGCACCTGAAGAGTATAAAAATGACGATTTAGAAGGTTTACTAATCTACTATTTTTGCCTCATTTTAGAAGCATTCAAACAAGAAGGTATTGAGCTGCGTGCTATCACCGAAGCCGACATCGACGAATTAGAAGAGCCTTATTTTGATATGCTCGACCAATATTTTGAAACCGAAGACGAAGAAATCATTGAATCTTTCTGTGACCAACCTCAACTAGCCCAATTTATGGCAATGGAAGTTTCAGAAGAAGATGAAGATGGTTCTGCACTTTCTGAAGAGACTGCAACTCAACTCTTTATTGTGTGTTTGGCAATGATTTCATTGTTGAATAAAGCAATTGTTGCGTAGTATCACAAGAATTCTTTATTTTTGCATGGGGTAAGTCTTTTACGACCAGCTCCCTCTGAATCCTCCAGGACAGGAATGTAGCAAAGGTATGAGGTTGTAGCGGTGCGATAAAAGTAGCTTACCCCATCTTTTTTTCAGTCTCATGAAGATTTCAGCTTCCATTTATTCAGACGCATCTCGCCCTTTAGAAGCCGTAATTGCCGATCTTCATGCGCATCAAGTAGACCTCCTTCACATTGATTGCAACGACAACCTTGCTGTTTTTGAGGACATTCAAAAAATCCGAACACTTTGCAAGCTCCCGCTTGATTTACACATCATCACTGCCGATCCTGAAAAATTCTACCCCTACTTACGCGAAAATCCGGTGGAATACCTGACGTTTCAAGCAGAACCGCTGCAAAAACCTTTGCAACTACCGAAAGATATCACAGGTAAAAAAGGCATTTCAGTCATTACGCCAAGCTCAATTGACATATTTGACGCATACCCTGATTTTGACTTTATTTTGATAATGGCTACTATTCCAGGGCAATCAGGAGGGGTTTTTGACCACCTGAATTTTGAGAAAATTAGAACTTTCAGAAAACGCTACCCCAATAAGTCTATTCATGTAGATGGCGGTGTAAATCCGGAAGTTTCGTTCATCCTCAGACAAATGGGCGTGAGCACTGCTGTTTCTGGCTCTTATCTTTTTAAAGAAGCGAGTGTTGGAAATGCCCTCATGAACCTCACTCAACGTAGCATTGGCTCCTCGTTTAAAGTAGCCGACTTCATGATTCCACTGCACGAAACGCCAAAGTTTTGCGTAGACCAGCTGGAACTACAACACGTGCTGCAAACCGTTGAAGATGGTCAAATGGGTGTCGCAATGGCCATTGACGCTTCTAACAAACTGATTGGCATGGTTTCAAGTGCTGACATCAGAAAGGCCATGTTAAGACAACTTAAAAACCAACACCAACTGAATGATCTGATGGCCAAAGACCTCATCAACGATAATCCTATTTGCATCCAAGAAAATGCAACAGTTTTAGAACTCTTGCAACTCATTAAAAATAGCCCCTTTGCAGTCCTTTATTTGCCGGTAGTGAATGCCGATCATAAACTCAAAGGAATTGTACAATTCTCCAACCTGATCAAAGCAGAAATATGATCATTGAAATCAAACAAAGTTCGGCCAATTTGGCCGCAGATTTAGCTGCGAAAGCACAAGCCTTTCAAATTGACTACCTAGGCAAGACTTATCTCATCACAGGAAGCGGCCTCAAAGAAATTCCAGCATTTCTAGAAGCGCATACGGCACAGCACTGGGTTTTTAGCAATGACATTCAATTGGCATCTAAAAAATTCCAGGCCGAAAAACGCGAAGTTTCTTTCGGTAAAGTGAGCATAGGAGGGCAAACCAACAATACCATCCTCATTGGTGGCCCCTGCTCTGTTGAATCGGAAGAACAAATCCGAAGCGCAGCAACTTTACTTACTTCAATGGGCCTCACCACACTCCGTGGTGGTTGTTACAAACCTAGAACAAGCCCCTATTCTTTCCAAGGCTTGGGTCTTGAAGGCCTTGAATTATTGGCGAAAATGCGCCAGGAATATGGCTTAAGTGTCATTACGGAGGCACGCGATGCCACGCATATTCAAGAAATCATTGAACACACGGATATCATTCAGGTGGGTGCCAAAGCCATGTATGACCAAGGTATACTTAGGGCTTGTTCAAAAATCAAAAAACCAGTCTTAATCAAAAGAGGCTTCGGGACTACCCTTCAAGAGTTCGTTCAAGCCGCTGAATTTGTACTTTCCGGCGGAAACGAAAACGTTGTGCTTTGTGAACGCGGTATTCGGACATTTGAAACTGGTACACGCTTCACGCTTGATCTATGTGGAGTTGCTTGGCTACAAGAACACTGTAATTTACCAATCGTGCTGGATCCTTCACATGCCATGGGCTACGCTTATGGTGTCAATCCTTTGGCCCGTGCTTGTGTTGCAATGGGCATCGATGGCCTCTTGATTGAAGCGCATCCAAACCCGAAAGTTGCAAAGTCAGATGCCTCTCAACAACTCAATTACGACGAATTTAAAACACTAAAAGATGATCTTCAAAAGGTTGCTCAAAGTGTTGGATATCAAATTGTTTAAATATGTTACTTGAATTAAATATTAAAGGTATTTGCCAAAAACACGGTATCCAATTCGATGATTTCTTGGCTGACCTCGATGTAGACCATGTGCAAGAGTTGTCGCTCTATGACCTCGAGGCGATTTGCGAAGAATACGAGTTGGACCTTCAAGCGCTCCTATTCAAACCCCTGTTTCAGAGATCGGTACTGGATGTCAAAATCAAAGAAATCCGCATGCTCATCTTGGATGTGGATGGCGTACTCACCGATGGAGGCATGTATGTCAGTGAGAAAGGCGACCAAATGAAGCGCTACCACACACACGATGGCCTTGCCTTGCTTGAGCTCAACAAATCTGGAAAAATGCAATTGGGCATCATCTCTTCTGGTTTCACGGAGCACATGGTTCAAGACCGTGCCAAACTACTCGGTATTTCACATGTATACGTGGGGCAAGATTCAAAATTGAGTGTTTTAGAGTCCTGGTGCGCAGAGCTTGGTCTCAAAATGAACGAAATTGCCTTTATAGGCGATGACCGAAATGACCTCAAAGTGATGGAAGCCGTTGGCCTAGCAGTTTGCCCAGCCTCTGCAGTGCCTGCCATCAAAAGTATCTCAGATATTATTTTAACCAAAAAAGGCGGAGATGCTTGTGTCAGAGAATTCATAGATAACTACCTTTCTTAATACTTTAACATGTCCATCATAAACATCGGGATCATTCGAGAAGGCAAAACACCTCCAGATTTCAGAGTTCCACTGAGCCCTGAACAATGTAAAACCCTTCAAGAAAACTATCCGCAAGTCAACGTCACTGTTCAAAATAGCCCCATTCGTTGTTTCCCTG
>JBIPMW010000315.1:0-12959 GCA_044376455.1 Crocinitomicaceae bacterium
ATCTTTTCTTGCTACATGAACCCCTTGATCCTCGTCCTGGTAAGCCGCCAGAAGACCCTAATTCTATCGATGAGTGTATCGAAACACTGGTCAATCAAATCAGTGGAATTAGCCTAGAAGCTGATGAAAATGGGATTGTCGATCCTTATAATTGCTGGTTTAGCGAAATTGGAGAAAATTATGCCTTTGGTATCAAGTACCATTACGAGATACTTATTAAGAAGTATCGAGCGATTAATCCATCATTTGCTTCCTATCTAGGAAAGCAAATGAAGACCTTTTTAAGGCTTACATTAAGTATCCATCTTCTGAATTGGATATTTGATCCAGACAATACTAATCTTTACAGTATTCCTGTACAAACAGCCATTAAAGCTGCTAAGATGACCGACTTCTATATCAGTCAATTCTTGACAATTCAAGGAGTCACGTCTCAGGACGAAAATCCAGTACAGGGAATTTTATCCGAAATCTGGGAGATCGTTAAAAGCGCAGGTCAAATTAAACCTCGGGACGTTGCCCAAAAATTCGGCGGGCGTAAAATTAATGGGGAAAAAGTAAATACATCTATCGCCCGTACCCTACTTACTCAGTTGGAACAAGCTGGTTATGGACGACTAGAGATCAAATCAAGGGGTATGATACTGCACTATCAAGAGCCAAAAGAATTAGAAACTTTTGAGATAGAAGATTCTCTGGAATATCAATCAGAGATAAAAGAAGAAATTGTCCAGGCTCCCACTCCCACACCAAAACCCGAACCAGTTTCTGACACTGAGATAGTAGAAGTTGAATCAGAGCCAGTCGATGAGTTATCGGCTGATGGTGTCCATATCGATAGCCTCCCTGATCTTGAAAAAGAAACCGTATTAATACGAACGGCTGCATCTGTAGAGATAGGAGAGCGAACTATCCCACCAAGAGCGGTCGGAAAAGTTATAGAAGCAACTTTTGACACTTTTGACAATCAATGGCTTTTGAGGGTAGAAACTACCTTAAATGGGTCTGCGATCACTTTTTCAATTCCATTCTCTAACTGTTATCTACAGGATATAAATACCTAATGATCGGACAATACCTTCCCTCTCGATACCCTGAAAAGGTTTATCGTGTCAATTCCTATGGACGTATTTTCCCCCGGTGCAAACCACTGGGGATTGTTAAGACTGCTATGGGAATCTACTATCACTTTGAGTCACTCGATCACCTCACAAAAGGAGAACATTTTTACTGTTTTAGAAAAGAAGATTTTCAAGAAATCTCTTGACAATTCTAGTAAAATAATGTAAGATTTAAGTAATGAATCAAGGAGAAAATCATGAGGCTTATTGCAAATATGGACACTGCTAAAATTAGTTATTACGCTGATTTTTATGCTGGACAATATCGAAGTTCTAAAAAAGAATCTGGAGAAAATATACAAATAAAACGTGACGTTTTATACTCTAAAATTCGGGAGTACAACAAAGTTTTAGAACAGCGTGGACTTGAAAAAGTAAAGGTGTAAGTGTAAAATGACAACAAACTCAAAAAAGCGACCATATTGTGTAATTTTTTGGCTAACGATTTTGGCTTATTTAGTAATTATATCGGCTTTATTATTAGATGCGAACGAAGCTTATAAAGACTACAAAGTTAATTTGAGCCTATTGTACGGTATTGTTTAAAAAAGTAAAGGTGTAATCATGACAGAAGAAACTAAAAAAACATGGGCTAAATTATCAAGTCAAGATGACATTGATAGGAACAAAGGACTTATCAGAGGGACAGATGAGCAAGAGTCTGCCAAAAGACTTAAAGCGCATTTAGATTACTGCAAAAGACACCTAAAGGATTGGAAACAATGAGATACACGATCAGGACAATAGATAGAAGAAATAAGCCTTGCAAGATTAAAACCTCTATGCACCAAAGTCGATTAATGGCTTATTTAAACGCTTTAAGCCGCAACGGTCATCACAGTATTGTAGTAGAGGAATCAGTAGGTATTTCCTAGTAATTTCACCCAACAGGAGTAACAAATGGACACACGGCAAATAGCGGAAAAGTTATTTAATTTTTGTGAGGGAAGATACCCAGATTTAAAATGGGCATGGGATTATTATAGTGGTATTGATAATTGTAAGGATGTTTCACTTATTCTTGGCTCTTGCTCTTTGTTTAAACTGGAGCTAGAAATTCGCTCAGAAGAAAAACAAGAGCGTTATTCTTACGATCAAGTAAGTCTAAACCATGATAAGAATGGCGAGTTAGAGTTTACGATTGCCACTCATGACGGGTGGAATGATGATAGCTGGCTTTTAGTAAAACAAGCCAGAAAAATAGCAAGAGAAATCTTTAATTTTATTGAAGACGAAATCCAAGAATAGACAGGAGTAACAAATGGACATAAAACAAGTAACAGAAAAAATATTCAATTTCTGTGAAGAAAAATACCCGGATTTAGACTGGAATTCTGATTTTACAGATAATGACTACAAAATCATTCAATGCTTAACTTTTTCTAATGACAACATAGAGATTAAACACGGTTTTTGTACGGGATTAGACGGACGACTTAAGTGTGTTCAGTGGCAAAATAACCAAATAGGAAGGTTTAAAATTTGGATAAATCCTCCTACTGAAGACATGAGTGATCGGTATGAAGACATTATAGTTTTTAAGAATTTTGCCTATTATAGACATAAGCTATGGAGTGCAGAACATTGGAAATTAGTTAGTCAATACCGAAAAATAATGTTAAATATTTTTAACTTTATTCTCGATGAAATCCAAGAGTAAATAGGAGCAACACATGGACACATGGCAAATAGATGCTTACAAAATGATAGAAGTGTTAAAACAAATCAGAGTTTTTTGTGATACTGCCTATAAAATAGCTGATTACTCAAAATGGACTCTTAAGCCAAGGCAAATAGATGTTTTCACCGATTTAGTATTAGAAGGCTCTATCAATATTCTCTATCCAGACGAGCTAAAAGGAAAATACAATGTTTGGGTTGAGATAGATTTGATTAAAAAAGAACCAAAAAGTGAAGGAGACAACGAAACCTTAAATATCTTGATCCCAGAAGCGACAAAGATAATGGAGACTATTTTAGGTTTTATCAAAACAATTAAAGCTAAGGATTAACGCTAATGAACAAAATAGAAGCATTAAAACAAATTGAGGTTTTTTGTAGAGAAACTTTTAGTCAGTCTAATTACTCAGAATGGCAAATAAAGACAGAAGACGGATTTTCCTATCTACAAGGAACACTGCAAAAGAATACTATGTTTTCTCAAAGTCTAACTCAATGTCAATACAGGGTATGGATTGAATATCAAAATAAATATTCTAAAAAATTAATAGTTACAGCAGAAGCTTGTTTAGCTTTAGAGTATAAGTCTGTACCTTATATTAGTTGGGTTGTAATAAAATCAAACAAGAAAAAAATACAAGGAGATGGTAAACATTTGGATATTTTACTACCAGAAACAAAAACAATAATAAAACCTATTTTAGATTTTATTGAAAATGAAATACAAATCAAAATAGATTTGTCTAAAAAGGTTAAAAAAGATAGTTGGTTACAATTGACTATAGATTTTATTGAAACCAAAATATAATCTGAAATAAAAACATGACACTAGCAATACAAACACAAACACTTTTTGCACCGACTAAACCACAAATTCAATTAAGAGATGACCAAAAAGCTCTTAAAAGAGAACTGTATGACGCTCTAAAAATCTACAAAAGAGCCTTAGTCGTTGCCCCTTGCGGATGGGGTAAAACAGTATTTTTTTGCCAGATAATTTACGATGCTGCTGTAAAAAGACAGCGACGGACTTTAATCGTAGTACCTTTTACGGTACTTATTGAGCAAACCCTAGAAACTTTGGGGAAATTTGGATTAACTGCTGGAGTAATTGCTGGTAACTACAAAGAAGATAGAAACCAATTAGTACAAATTGCAACAACTCAAACCTTATCTAGAGGACGAGATATTACTTGGTTTAATCCCGAAGTAATACTAGCCGATGAAGTTCATCTATCAGCTTACTGCCAATGGTTTAAAGATAGCTTTCCCAACCTTAAAAACGGTAAGCAAACAACCTCAATCAAAGACATTCGTGACGAATTAGCAGTATTAGGTATCGCTGTAGAAAGAGAAGACATAGAACCTTATAAAATCACTTTTGAGGAAGCTAAAGAAAAATGCAAACACCTTAGTCTAGTTCACGCTGAGTCAAAAGAGATATTACAAGAAATAAACTCGGCATGGGAAATCATTCGTAAACAACAGCATCTTTTTTTAGGGAAAACCCTACCAGTAGATAATCGCCTTGTAATTGGATTAACAGCAACCCCGTGGCGGTTATCGAAGCGTGAAGAGTTGGGAGATATTTTTGAGGTTCAAATAACTGGCCCCACTCCAAAAGAAATGATCGAACGTGGCGCGCTTGTCGGTTGTGTTTATTTTGGAACTAAAAATAAAATTAATACTAAAGGAGTAAAAATTAATGGCGGTGATTTTGATGCTAGTCAGTTAGAGATTCGTTGTCTTGAGGCGGTAAAATCAACAGTTTCCGAGTATCGCAGGCTCGGTCAAGGGAGACAATTTGTTTGTTTTGCTGCGGGTGTAGAACACGCTAAAAGCCTCTGTACAGAATTTAACGAGAGGGGTGTTCCCACGGCCATTATCACAGCCGAAACACCAGAGCAGGAAAGAAGAGAAATATTTAGAAAAGTAGCTGAATTGAGATTGCGGGGGATTGTAAATATTAATACTTGTGGAATTGGATTTAATTTGCCCGCAATTTCTTGCATTATTCACGCTAGGCCAACTAAGAGCAGAACTCTTTATATTCAGATGACTGGTCGGGGTCAACGGCTTTGTAGCTGGTTAGACAAGATTGATTGTCTGATTTTGGATCAAGCGGGGAACGTAACCGAGCATGGATTTATCGAGGATGTAGAGTATCCTAAGCTTTTTACATCTTCTGATACCCAAAAAGGACAAGCTCCGACTAAAGAGTGCGAAAATTGCAATAAAATAACCTACGCTTCCGCTCGTATTTGTCCTCATTGTGGACATGAATTTCCAACAAAAGAAAAGAAACAAATCGCTAACGAAAGACTAGAGATTATAATTCACGATAAAGATAGAGAATTATACCTAGCCTACAAGTACGCTCTCAAGGAAGCTTACAAAAAAGGTGAGCATATTGAAAGTGTCCGGGGATGGATGATCAAAACATTTAAAAATCCTAGACTAAGCAAAGACTGGATGCCCCCTAAATCTTGGAAGTTACACGCAATCTTCAAAAAAGACTATACTGTAAAAGACTTGAATAATTACGAGGCTTACTTGAAAAGTCTTTGTAAAATCGAGAACAATAACTGGGTAAAAGCCAAGATGGCAGAGGAATTTGGAGATGGCTGGGACAATATTCGGCTCTAATGGATTATTACTGGCATCTTCCCAGGAATACAAAGAACAAATAGCGAACGAGCTATTTAGACTTATTTCTATAGGCTCTGCTCCTATTCTTTCCTATACCCTTACCACACCCCCAAGTCCTCAAAGTATAGATAGCTACTATATTGTCCCCGCAGGAGCTACTGGGGCATGGGCGGGAAAAACTAATCAGATAGCTTATCCTGTAATTGGCTTGAATGGATTGCCTACAGGAACTTGGAAATTCTGGCAGCCTTTTACTGGATTAACAGTTTTCCTTGTTTCTGGAGAAGTAATATTTTTTAATGGTACGGATTGGCAAACAACAGTCATGGGGGATATGCTTATCGCTGATTACGGGGGATCATCGTTCGGGACAGTGGCTAGAGCCGATGAAATTGTAGGGAATCCTAGTAATGATACTTTCTACGGGAAAGAATCAGGAAATAAAGGATTCTTCGGTTTCTTCTCAAAAGTTTTATCAACTTCATTGACGGCTTTAGATATAACTACTGGTGGCGCAATAACTGCTACTGATAATATTTTACAGGCTTTTGGCAAACTCCAAAATCAAATTAATAGTATTAATGATAATACCGAACAATATTCTGGGGACATAGAATCTCCTGTTGTTCAAACTTATCCTCTTGATTTCGCTTTATTAAAAGGGTATAATATCCTAAGCTTTAGTGCCGTAACTCAATCTGGTACAGCTACTATATCGGTTAGGATTAATGGAATAAATATTCCTGGATTGAATAATTTATCTATTACTTCTACTCGATTAACTGTTCCCGTAACAACAGGGAATCTTCTTAGCGTAGGAAACAGGTTAGAACTTGTTGTTTCTGCTGTTGATAACCCTAGGCATTTATTTTTTACTATAGGAAGAAAATATGTCTAGATGGTTGCACTGGCCAGGTACAATGGTCGTAAATCTTGTTAGTAATTTAACTCACACAACTAACTCAGGATTTTCGATAAATAATAATCACTGGTTAAGTTCAAGTTTTACGACTGGCAGTGGCAGTTATGGCTATACTATTAACTCGGTCACTCTTCGGTTAGCAAAAATGACTGCAAATCCCAATTTTCTTGTCAGGCTCTATAACGACAGCCTTAGTGGTCAGATAGCCAGTTTTACTAACCCTAGTTTCACTCTTAACATTACCGACGATTACATCTTTACCATTACTACTCCGCAAATATTAACCGCTAATACTACTTACTGGTTAGTTGCTGGGATTTCAGGGGGCAGTGGGCAAGATTTTTGGGCTTTTACTACCTCACCCAATCAAACAGGGCTTCCTGGCTGGTCGATTGGTAATAATTCCTTTTATAGTGACGATCAAGGAGGTACTTGGGATAATAATTTTTCTGTTACATTTAGCGCTTTTCAATTTAGCGTTAACGGACAAGATCATTCTTTATAAAATTACACTCTATGAACTTACCCTTAATTAACAATGACAACGTCGGTAACTCCTACTATGGCTGGACAACTAATAATCTAGATTGGGCCCCAGAGTCTTTGGGATTTACACCCATTCAATGTGCTAACTGGATAAATGGTTTTTTTGGACAAACTTGCGCTCTCGCAGATACCACTACAGGGTTTCATTTAATTTTACCAGTTAGTTTTGAATCACTAAGTTTGCCCGTAACTGCGTCAAAATTCAGATTTAACAATCTAGGAATAAGTCGCACTATTGGAAACCCTTCGACGACGACGATGAATGCCCAATATTGTGGAAATAACTGTCTTAACTTGCTTTCTAATATTTTCGGACATTCTCCATCTTATTATTGGGCAGTTTTGAATTCGCACAGTTTAAGTATTCTCAGGTATAATGTGGGTAGTCAGGGTACTCCGTTGTCATTTTTTAGTTGCGGATGGCTAAGAAACCCTTTGTTTCCTCAGTCGGATTTTGTTCAGAATGCTTATTTTTTATTTACAGTCGGACCAGATTCCGGTAGTAGAGCGGCCGGCCGTCCATCATTGGGAGGGAGTGCTAGGCAAAACTTTGTGTTACCAACAGCAACAACTCCAGATCCTATTGCCAATTATCTTGTCTCTTGTCAAACCGCTACCCCCGGAGCTAATGCAACAGAATTTTATTTAAGAGATAATGTAGCTCCTAATAAAGCCGTTGGATATGTTCCGAATCTTTTAAAATGCTCTTTGGATATTCCTGTGGGGGGAATATATCCAAATAAAGGAATTGATCCTGATGGCTCTAATATAGACACTTGGAAATGCGTGGCGAAAATAGGGAACGAATCTTTATTAATGAGAGTGTGGGCTACAGGGTTAGTTTAGTATGATCTATTATCACGTTTTTGGAACTGCTAGAGAAAAAAGCTTAGATGGAAGTCAAGATAATCCTATATTTTGGCGTACTGGTATATCAATTTCGTGGGACAAAGAACCGACATTGAAAACTGTTGGTGGAATTAATCTATTTGGTCAATTCTGGAAAATAGTTAGCAAATACGGTCAACAAGTAAGTATTTTTTCTATTCCTTCTGATCAGTACAACTCTCGTTACACTGGTTCAATTGCTGACATAATCCCCTTAGAGAGAACCAGTAAAAACTACACTTATTCTGGCACTGTAAGCGAACCCAAAAAACTAGCTTATGATGTTACAGTAATTGACATTATTCGTGTCATTAATCAGACTGATTTTCCTGATGATCCTTACCCAGTAAATACTCCTGAATTTCCTATTATTCCAGATAAAGACTATCAAACAGAAATTCAGTTTTCTAATTCTTTACTAGAAAACACAGAAGGGGCAGAACAACGAATAGTGGAATGGTCTAGCCCTATTAGAGTGTTCAATCTTGCTCGAACTACGTTACAATCTGATGATTTAAATGCTATTCTCGACTTTCATGAAGAAATGAAAGGATCAAAAAAAGACTTTCTTTATCGTGACCTTTCTGACTATCAAGTAAAAAAAAGCCTATTTACACCTCTTATTTATTGCCAACTAAGCAATTTTATTGTTAATAGTATGCGCCTGTAGATACGGTAGATGGACAGTTTACTTATTGCGCTTTTGATCTTAACAACTCAGGATTTGATAGAACACCATGACTAATTTAGCTAATCAAGATAACACAGAAGGAATATTTAGCCCAGAACACAATGGAGTAAATACAGAATTTATTTTGATCAAAGCATATTCTTGCGGCAATAACGTTCATCACAGACCTATTCTTTATCCAGATATTGATAGCCTAAAAATCTATCAAGGAACTACAGAAATACCACCGTCGGAATATATAGTAGCTCCTGGTAAAATAGTTTTCAACAATCCACCTCCTAATAGCCCCAAATTAACTTGGGAAGGCACTTTTAAGGTATTGTGTCATTTTGAAGAAGACAAACTAGATTATCAACCTATTACAAAAAATAGAGATAACGCTATTTTTTCTATCCCAAAATTAATTTTACGAGAATCAAGAATTGAGCCTGAAATTGCATTGCTACCTAGTGATGTTTTTTCTTCGGACTTAAATCACGATTTTAATTTAAATTTAACTAAAAGGTGTACAATTTCTCCTGAATTTGAGACAAATACTATTAGTTTATCTAGTGGAGAAAGAAAAAGATTTTCTCGGAGAGATACTCCTTCCGATATTAGCTCTTTACAGCAAAGAAAAACTTTATCTCAAAAAGATATTGATTATCTGATTGCCTTGTGGTTGTGCGCCAAGGGTTCAGGAGCGACATTTCGTTATCCTGATTTAGTTAACGGTTTATCAATTTTATCCCGATTCAACTCTGTCTCTTTGAGCTACCAGAACCAATCCTCTTTACAGATTTATTCACTTGGAGAATTACAGATCAGGAGATTTACCGAGGGGGTACAACAAGATTTAGGGTTAGAAGATTCTTTTGCAAATCCTGTTTTAAGGCTTTGTTATTGCGTTTTAATTGAACTTACAAACGGAGAAAAGCTCGGTTATACAAATTTTTCCCAAGACTTAAAAATTGGTGGGGTAGTATTTCGAGCAAAGCAAGCTCTTGATCCGACTGCAATAGAAAAACAATTGGGAATACAATCGGATAATCAAGAATATAGAGGTGCTTTTAGTGATAATATTGACGAAAATTTACTTTTTTCTGATAGATTTAGAGAAGCTCGAATTATCACAGCAATTGTTGATTGGCAATATCCTCCTAATTCACTTTTAGATCTTCCAGACGAGCAAATACAAATAGGTTATGTGGGAGAAATTAAATCACTTGGTGGCGAAAGCTATACACTTGAAAATCTTACTGGCTCTAGTATTAATTTAAGGCAAAGTAGAGATGAAAAAACATCGCCTTTTTGCCGATGGGCCTTTGGACAGGATAACGGTGATAACTCAGGATGCCGTAAACAAGTACCATTTTACGAAACTCAGGTTGCTAGTACTAATAGTCGGAGAGAATTTGAGGTGTGGGGACAATACCAAAATCTTGCTTGGGGAAAATGTACATTTACAGACGGGGCAAATAAATCAGCTACTTACGCAATTTACCGAACTGTTTCAATATTTGGAGGTAAAACTCAAATTCAGTTATTTACTGAAGCATCTGGTTCCGTAGCTACCCACGATAGCGTAATCCTTACTGCTGGCTGTGACAAAACTTACAATACTTGTAAAAACACTTGGAATAATGCTATAAATTTTGGAAATATCCCCAGTTTTGGTAATTTCATGCCTGGGAATGACTTTTTGTTAAGCTCTCCAAAGCAAAGTTAAGTTTTTCTAAAAAAATTAATTTCAATTCATGAATGACAGTAAAAAACTCTAGAATAGTTTTATTGATGTTTCCCTTTTGCCATGTATTATATTTCTGTTGCCAACCAAAGCCGTCCCCCCTATGTCGAGAATCACGATTTAAAAATAAATTTTAACGATCTTGGGACTGTCGTTGCTATCGCAATAGCATTACTTAGTATGTTTTCAAGAAATACCAAATCACAGGCTAAAGAACTTGACCACGAAACCTTTGAGAAAACATCAAGGAAGATGGAGTCTCTTGAGCAAAAGCTAGAGAAAATGGTTGAAAGACTATCAACAGGAATAGAAAAACTGACTATATTAACAGCGCAACTTGACAAAGAGATAAGTCTTATTAAAGCCAAACAAGAAACTTTCTCTTCTATTTCTACTCAAATAGAAGGACTTCGCAAAAAACAGGAAGAACTTGATATACGAATCGGAATACTTGAACATAAATCTTAACAGAATTGTCAATTTTACTAACTAAATTACCATGAAATTTCTAGTAGCGAATCGCAACACTATTCTAAAATCGCACCTAACAGACTCCAGTTCCGAAAGTCTTCCCCAAGACTTTAGAACAATCCAAATTAAAGCTGGACAAAAAGTGATTTATAATCAGATTGTCAAAAGAGAAAAAAATCACTATTTGCTAGAAGTAAAGCCCCCGATTGAGGGTAAATTTAATTGGTACGCTTTTGTTGGTCACTTTAACGATCCTTATCCTCCTGTAGTCCGCAAGGATCAGGTTGAGGGTGTGTTTGACAGGCTTAACAATGAAATCAGTAATTTTCAGTTTCAAAAATTAGATGAGTGCCTTAAGAGATTTGACATTACCACAGTACAAAGAGTTCGACATTTTTTAAGCCAAATAGCCCATGAATCAGCAGGATTACGGTACATGGTAGAAATCCACGACGGCTCAAATTATGAAGGACGAAAAGACTTAGGGAATACCAGACCTGGTGACGGCAAAAAGTTCAGAGGTGTAGATGCCCTTCAGATGACTGGCAGAGCCAATTATCAGGCATTTGCTAACTATATAGGCGATCAGCGTGTTATGGAAGGGTGGCAATATGTTGGCGAAAGATATTTGTTTTTACCATCTGGATTTTGGTGGATGAATAACAAAATGAATGAGTTGTGTGACCGTGGGGCAACCGTTGAACAAATTACCCGTCGTGTCAACGGTGGTACAAATGGACTAGCCGAAAGAAAACGATATTATGAGAGGGCTTTAAAGTTTATCCAAGATATTGACAATTCAAAAAGTAACCTGTAATATTTAGTTAAAACTAAAGGTTGTCATGAGAAAAGAATTTCGTCCGTTAATACTAGAAACAGTAGAAGGTCATCCGGCATTTATTAACTGTTACGATATTATTACAAGCACCCATTGCTCTATTGAAGATAATTACATAGTCGATGCGACTTCACAAGTGGGGATTGCAATATCCAATGTTGCGGCTAAGGCTTTAATGAACGCGTTAACTACTGATTTATTTTTTTCTAGTGATGACATTGACGAAAGAAGAGTTTTGCGGAGCGATGGAACATTTGATAGATATTTTTAATATTTAGATTTCTCCTTGGGTGATTTAAAACAGACCATTAACAAAATGGTCTGTTTTCTTATATCATAGAAATAGTACATGGCAGTTCTAATGGCAAAAAAGAAGAAAAAGGATGACAAATTAAGAGGCTCTCAGCGATCCCTTACTTCACCGGGGATCGTGTCGGTATCACGTCGGTACGATTTGGAGATTACGGAAAATCCTATCCGTGATCCGAGAATATCAAGAGAATTAATCGAACTTAATCAATGGTGCTATGAAGTCGTCCACGCCCTTGATATGGCCGCTTCTGATACCTTTGCATCTGACGATGGAGACGATCAGGGATGGATAGTAGCAAAAAACCTTGATGATGAAGAAACTCCTATTAACCCAGAAGTGTTTGCCATTGCAGAAGATATTAGGTTAAGAAAGCAGAATTTTTCAACCTACATGATTGGTGGGGATAGACTCAAGAAAGCCCTAAGATGGGCATTAGGGAAAGGAGAATGTTTTCTAGAGTTAGGCATTGAACGAGAAGGGTTATCTGCCAACAAGTCTAAGGATTTTGGTGTAGCAAAGACTCTTTATTTACCTACCTTTGAGATGTTTAGAAAAGAAACAGATCAAGGGGAACTAATTGGGTTTGAGCAAAGGAAATACGTTTCGGAATCTGATCCTGATTATTTTTTTGAACCCTATAAAATCTGTCATATTCGCCATGAACCTGATTTTCTTTATGGTCGCTCTCTTTGGTTAGCTTCTTTAGATGCTTGGGCTGATGTTAAACAAGCTTTCGATAATTTGATTAGGGCATCCAATGACTTAGGAGTTTCCCCGACTCTTCATATTATGCCAGGTATTTCTACCGAGCAAGAAAGAATTTATGAGCGAGAATTAGAAATCCGTAGAAAAAGCGGAATAATATCCGACCATATTCTCAGCTATCCTGGGCAAGATATTCGTAAAATGGCTAATTTTAACTCTGATTTAACAGGGCTAATTGATACTCTTTTGCAATGCCGGTACAAGCTAATTATCCCTGGATTCCCGACCTATTTCTTCCCAGGATTAGAATCAAAAGGGGGAACTAAAGAGTTATCCCGGTCGCCTGATCGTCGCTATTCTAGGATGAGATACGGATGGTGTCAGCTTCTTAGCGGTGCTATCAAACAGG
>JBIPMW010000176.1:0-4255 GCA_044376455.1 Crocinitomicaceae bacterium
CCAATTTATTTTTAATGACGCTCTCGAGTTTCATTTTAATTGTAGGGATGTTTTTTCCTCTCTTTACTGCAATTCCTTATGTCAATCAACTTGTGGGTTTTGTTTTTGAAAAAAGCATTGATTTGCTTTTAGAAATCATGGATTTTTTTGCCCAACTTCCGGGAGCCCTTGCCCAAGGATTTCATTTCCATTTTTTATGGGTTTTGGCAAGTTGGATAGCGCTATACTTTTGGAGTCAGGCAAATAAACTTATTTGGAAAAAAGCATTTTACATCTTTGCTGCATTATTTTTGGCAGAACTCAGTCTGCAACGCATCATTCATTACAATTCAAATCAGGTATTATTGATCTCAAAAGAAAAACTACTCGTGGTGAAACAAAGAGGGCAACTCCATTTATTTGAACAAGCGCGCCAAAAACAAAATCACTATTTAACACAAGGCCTTGAGGCCTACTATGGGGTTCAAGCGAAAAAGATAAAAGCTAAAAAACATCACTTATATTGGGTTTCACCTCATGTAAATTTGAAAATTGCAGCGTCGAAAACTAAAGAAATAAAGGTTTTCGCAAAGGCCCAAGAACAAGACCTTCAAATCTATTGAGCAAGAATTTTATCTTTGTCTAAATTTTTAAGCAATGAAATTACTGAGTCCGACACAAGTGCACTTGGCCCAACAAGCGCAAAAAGACTTATTATTGGTTGACATCCGTGAGCCCTATGAATATCAAAATTGCCAGATAGATGCAGTGCGCATCCCAATGGCTGATTTTGCAAAAACTTTCCCTACCCTTACTGCACACGAGCAAATTGTCATCATGTGTCAGTCTGGCAGACGCGCAGAAGCATTGGTTAATTTCATCGAAACGGAATTTGCCGCTCAAAATATATATTTACTCGAAGGCGGTCTCAACGCTTGGATAAATGAAGTCGATCCTCAACTCAGCTGCGAATAAGATGTCTGGCCTATTGCAACTTTTTGACTTCATTTTGCACATCGATGAGTATTTGTTTGTGCTTATTCAGGATTACGGTATCTGGATATACGCGATCTTGTTTCTAATTGTTTTCGTAGAAACTGGTTTGGTATTTATGCCGCTCTTGCCCGGCGATTCCTTGCTCTTTGCTGCCGGTACCTTTTGTGCGGGCGTCATGCAAGACAATGAATTGGCGCAATTGAACCTGTGGTTGGTTTTGAGCTTATTGATTTTCGCAGCCATTATTGGCGACGCCGTTAATTACTTAATTGGCAAAAACTTTGGCCTTAAATTGGCCCAGACCAAAATACGCAATTACCAACTCATCAACGAGAAACACCTGAACAAAACCCATGAATTCTTTGAAAAACACGGGCCAAAGACCATCATCATTGCCCGTTTTGTTCCGATTGTCAGGACTTTCGCGCCTTTTGTAGCCGGAATAGCTCAAATGCGATACAACACCTTTTTTAGATTCAATGCATTAGGTGGTACACTATGGGTAATCTCCTTGACTTTACTCGGTTATTTCTTCGGAAACCTACCTTTTGTGCGCAATAATTTTGAGACTGTCATCTTTGGCATCATAGGGCTTTCATTGTTGCCGATGCTCATCGCGGTGCTCCGTGAAAAATTAAAAAAGGATTGACCAAAAGATCTTTTCTAGATTTTTGAATAGGCTTCAAGAACTACTAGCTTAATGGCTCATCGCTCGAAACTCTTCTCTTAAAATAGCAGCACCAATTTCAGTTGGAAATTGCGGTAATTGAGCTGTAATCTCTAAGATTTTAGCACTCAAATCTGTGGCACTAGCTGTGGCATCAAGCGTACTTGCAGCCATATTGACTACCCTTATAACTTCTTCTTTGGATTGAACCAAGGCTTTCCAAGCTTGTTCTGAAACAAATAATTGCTGGGCAATATTGTGTTCGAATTCGTCGCGGACGGTCTGCAATAAAATGGTTTGCTGTGTTTTGGCTGTGGCCTGAACTTGCAGTACTCTTAGCGTTAAATGCGCAGGGTGTAAGCGCTCTAGAAGCAATATCAGACGCTGGTAAGCTTCTAGTTTACTCGGTAAATAGAATGCTTGTTTTTGCTCTTTGAGCTGACTTTGAAGTCGCCAAACATCGTTGTCGTGCTGACGCTTCAAAAAGAGATAAACCATGGCAACCATGCTGCTGCTCACAAATAAAAAGGCAAAAAGTACAATCCAAGATTCCATCCGTATTTTTTTCACAAAGATAGGTCTTTCGCCTTTTGAGCACGCCTTGGTTTCGGACTTTCTCTTATTTTTACAATATGAATCAATTGCTCTTACCCGGAATTTTGCTGCTTTATTTTGTGCTACTCTTGGCCATTGCTTATTTCACCTCCAAAAACGCCACCTCCCATAGTTTTTTTACTGGCGATAAAAAAAGCCCATGGTATCTCGTAGCTTTTGGCATGATTGGCACTTCGTTGTCTGGGGTCACATTTGTTTCGGTTCCTGGCTCAGTAAGCTTGGGTGCTTGGCACTATTATCAACTGGTACTTGGATTTTTTGTGGGTTATTTTGTAGTCGCTTATGTCTTGTTACCGCTTTATTACAAATACCAGCTCAATTCTATTTACCGCTATTTAGAATTTAGACTAGGTTTGAAGGCCTATATTTGGGGCGCCGGGTATTTCATCTTATCGCGCACACTTGGGGCTACGGTTCGGCTATATCTCGTTATTAACGTATTGCAATTATTTGTTTTTAAACCACTTGGTATTGAGTTTTGGCAAGCAACCTTATTGATTGTTCTGATGATTCTGGCCTACACACTCAAAGGTGGGGTAAAAACAATCGTCTGGACAGACACCTTACAAACCTTCTTTATGCTACTCGCTTTGGTCATTTGTATCTTCTCTTTACAAGACCATTTAGGCCTGAGCTGGACACAACTCTGGAACGATCTTCAAGCTCAAAAACTCACCGCCATCTGGAGCACAGACCCCAACGCCAGCGACTTCTTTTTAAAAGACTTTTTGGGTGGTGCTTTTATTACTATTGCCATGACTGGCCTTGACCAAGAAATGATGCAAAAAAACATCAGCGTCAAGACACTCAAGGATGCCCAGAAAAATATGGTCGTATTTAGTTTTACACTCCTATTAGTCAATGCTTTATTTTTACTTTTAGGTAGTGTGCTCGTTTTGTTTGCCCAAAAAAACGGCTTACAAATTGCCCCCGACGACCTCTTTCCTTATATCGTTCAGCACTATTTACCTTTTGGTGTATTTATCATTTTCATCGTTGGGCTTATATCCGCATTATTCCCTTCAGTAGACGGCGCAATAACTGCCTTAACGGCATCTTTTTGCATTGACATCTTGGGCTTTGAAAGAAAAGAGCTTCCTGAACAGCGGCGTCAACAACTTAAAAAATGGGTACACCTCTCTTTTGCTGCACTTTTCACAGTGTTAGTCTTTTTATTCAAATGGGTTGATGACAAAAATATTGTCAATTTGATCTTTTTGATTGCTGGCTATACCTACGGCCCGCTATTAGGTCTGTTTAGTTTTGGTATTTTAACGAAGCTAAAAGTACACACCCAAAGCATTCCATTTATTGTCGTTGGCGCACCGATTTTATGTTACCTCCTGAGTCAAAATGCTGCTATTTTTGGAGAAAAATTCCAATTTGGAAAAGAATTGCTCTTGATCAACGGAGCACTTACCTTTTTACTCTTGGTTCTTAGTAGCTTTGTATTTAAAAGTCCAACAAATGAAACTGCTGCTCTCTGATCAAAACGCTCACCTCAAATTTGCTCCCCTCACGCTTACAAGGCCAGTGGGTGCCTTACGTTGTGGCTTATTTACCAATGCGGAGCGCTGGCTACAATGGCTCGGAGAAGCAGAAATTGGATACGAAACAGAAAGCTATCTACAAGCAAAATTTCCGCAGATTGATGGCGTCAAAGTTTCAGCTCAGCTCATACCTAATGAAGAATTTGCAATGGCGGTTAGGCATCTTCCTTTGAATACCGGACTTTACCATAACGACATCTTGCTCGCTCAGCACGGCACACCACTAGAAAAAATAAGTTACATCGGTCAAGAACCACTAATATTGACCGAACGCTGGGATCTCTTCCAACTAAATGAGGACATTTTAAAAGCCGATTTTGAGTTGTATACAGCCAAAAAACAATCGGCAAAACTCTCCCAAACAAACACACTAATTGGCCCCAAAGACCAACTTTTCATTGAAGAAGGCGCGCAAATTGAAGGAGCCATCCTCAATACCAAACAGGGC
>JBIPMW010000351.1:0-4233 GCA_044376455.1 Crocinitomicaceae bacterium
AACGCAAAAAATTGTCACGATTCCGCTAATTGATGATTTTGATATTGAAGGGGATGAGACGGTTAATTTAAATTTAAGTAATCCGACCAATGGCGCAATTATTGGGGAACAAAGCACGGCAGTATTAACGATTAAAGATAATGATTTTAATTCTCAACTGATCAGAATTGTGGTTGCTAATGACGTAAATACTCTAAGTACAAGTTTAGCCACTCAAAGTCAAGCAATATTTGCCGTAAATGTTGCAAACTTTTTGACTGAGGGAGACTCAGATAAAGATCTGCTTTTGTTTGAACATTTTGTTGATCAAAATCATGACTTTTCTTCAGGAGTAGAGTCCGCCCTTGTAAATGCTGGATATTCAATTACAGTTACTACTGATTATTCAACTCCCTTCAATGACTATGATGGTATTTTTGTATCTCAATCTTTTCCGAGCATCTTCTTAGATAATGCTGATCTTATCGATTTTGTTGAATCTGGTGGAGGAGTGTATCTTGCTGGAGGTCGTAGCTCAACAGCAACTATAGAGGCGGCTGGATGGAATACATTTTTGAATCACTTCGGATTAGGCTTTGTACCAATCTACAATCAGATTTATGGAAATATAACCATTACAAGTTCTCACCCAATTTTTAATGGAGTCTCTGTTTTAGGCAATGGTAACGGCAACTCGATCATCAACCTGGGAACCAATCCGAATGCTGAGATTGTTCAGTCCTTTGGTACGCAAGGCTTATATGCTGTAGTTGATGTTCCCTTGTCAAATGCTGATTCTAGTGTAATTGCTTTCAGTCAAGCTAATTATTCTGTCAAAGAAGACGGAACACCTATCACCGAAATTACTTTAACTCGTAGCATTAATACTCAGGGACAAGTCAGCGTTACCTTGACTCCTAGTAATGGTACGGCAACCTCACCATTAGACTACAATAATACATCGATTACAGTAACATTTGCTGACGGTGAAACCGAGAAAACTATCACTATACCCATTGTCAAAGATACTGCTTATGAAGGTAACGAAACCGTAAATTTAACCCTCGGTAATCCTACTAATGGCGCAACATTAGGAACACAAAAAACTGCTACTTTAACTATTGTTGATACTCCGATTACTTATTATCTAACTACGGCGACAACTTGGACAGATGCACAGGTACAGGCGCAAGCAATGGGAGGGAATTTAGTTACCATTAATGATGCAGCAGAAAATCAGTTTTTAGTCAATGCTTTTGGTAGTAATGAATCATTTTGGATAGGATTTACTGATGCAGTACAAGAAGGAGATTGGAAATGGATTAATGGTGAACCTGTTACTTATGTTAATTGGTCTGTTACAGAACCAAATAATGTAGGAAATGAGGACTATGGGATTATTAACGATCCTTACGATCCTGGTCCTAGCGAAAAATGGTATGATTTGCCAAATAATCCGCCTTCTCATTTTCCTCCTCAATTAAAAGGAATTATCGAAGTTCTCAATGGAACATCTACCATTTCTATCGCTGACACAACCATTAATGAATCCCAAAATCAAGCAACTGTAACAGTCAGATTAACAGGAATTAGTCATCAAACCTTTACCGTTGATTATAGCACCAATGACGGAACAGCCAAAGCAGGAGAAGACTATACTGCTGTCAATGGAACATTAACTTTTAATGCAGGAGAAAGTCAAAAAACTATCACCATTCCCATTAATAATGACTCTAATTATGAAGGTAATGAAACCCTTACCCTTAATCTGTCTAATCCTATCAGTGGCGCAGTTTTAGGAACAAGTACAGCCACAATCACTATTATTGATAATGACGTTTCCAGCAACCCCACCGAAGGAGATGACACCCTTTACGGAACACCAGGAAATGATACCATTGACGGATTAGGCGGAAATGACCAGATTTTTGGACTAGCAGCAAACGATAATCTCTTGGGTGGAATCGGGAATGATACCCTTAACCCCGGTTTGGGAATCGACACCGTAAATGGTAACGATGGAAGTGACTTACTACTCCTCGATTACTCTACCCTAACCAGCAATATTACCTCTACCAATACGGGTACAAGTGGCACAATCACCACTACTAATAACAGCGTCACCTACACCAACATCGAAGCAATGAACGTTCAGGGTGGCAGTGGCAATGATACTATTTACGGAACCTCTGGCAACGATACCATCTTTGGCAACGGTGGTGCAGATTACCTCATTGGTGGTGACGGCGATGATAGTCTCGATGGTGGCGCAGGTAATGATACCCTCTATGGTGGGGCAGGAGATGACACCCTCAATGGTGGTGTGGGAGATGATAGCTTTAACCTAGGTGTTATTAACCTGAGTAGTACAGGTACAGTTATTGGTGGCGATGGGGATGATATCTTTATCTTCTATGGCCCCTATACTGGTATCATTGACGGCGGTGGCGGTAACGATCGCATTGACATAGCACCGGGTTATTCTGGAAATATCATTTTCCCCGCAACTATCACCGGCATAGAAAGCGTAATTGTACCCGGAAGTGGTGGTAACGACTACCTCATCGGTGACGATGGTAATGATTCCCTCAATGGACAAGGCGGTAATGATACTCTAGAAGGACGCGGCGGTAATGATAACCTTTTAGGTGGTACAGGCAACGATGTCATCTACACTGGTTTAGGAATAGATACGGTAGATGGGGGGGAAGGCATCGACCATCTGATCGTAGACTATTCTAGCCTAACAACTCCAGTCTCCTCAACCTACAGCAATGGTTCAGGGAGTATCAACACCACTGATAACCAAGTAACCTACGATCGCATTGATAGATTAACCTTAATCACCGGCAGTAATCAAGATTTTTTGGCAGGAACAACCGGCAGTGATAGCCTCGATGGACAAGCAGGTAATGATACTCTTTTAGGAGTTGATAGCCATAGCCTCACCCCGGGTCTTAATGAAATTGATACAATGACGGGAGGAACAGGCAGCGATCGCTTTATACTAGGTGATGAAAGTTGGTGGAGCTACGATGATCGCAATCATAGCAGTAATGGTGCCACAGACTACGCCCTAATTCAAGACTTTAGCTCGATCGAAGATATCGTACAACTGCACGGCGACAAGAGTTATTATCGTCTAGAAACCGTCAATAACGATACCCATCTCTACCTAGACCAGCCGGTGGGTGAACCAGATGAACTTATCGCTATTTTCGCCAATCTTACTGGTTTAGAACTGAACTCGGAGGCTTTTGTCTTCATTGCTGCCGCTATAGAATTGCCGCAAGTCAGTCTAGCGGTTAATCCCAGTAATGTCAATGAAAACGGTTCACCGAACCTTATCTATACCTTCACTCGCACTGGAGACAAAACTAATTCTTTAACCGTTAACTTCAACGTCAGTGGAACGGCTACTTTCAGCAATGACTACACCCGTAGCGGGGGGAATAGTTTTAGTGCAACAGCAGGTTCGATTACATTTCTAGCCGGCTCATCCACCGCTACCCTGACCCTCAATCCCACCGCCGATAATATCGTTGAACCCCATGAAACCATTGGCATTACCCTCACCAGTGGCACAAGTTATACGATTGGCACAACCGCAACCGTGACAGGCACAATTAGCAATGATGACGGAGATCCCAACAACAACGAACTCATCGGCGGTAGTGGCAATGATAGCCTCGGCGGACTAGCAGGTAACGACACAATTATCGGTAATGCCGGCAATGATACCCTCAATGGCGGTGCGGGTGTTGATAGCTTGATTGGAAATGCAGGCAACGATACCTATATCATCGATGACCTTAACGATGTCATTGTCGAGAATGCCAACGAGGGAACCGATACCGTTCAAACTTCGATTAATTTCGACTTAACAGCAACCAATCTAGAAAATATCACCCTGTTAGGAACAGATAACCTCAATGCCACGGGAAATGGTTTCAATAACACCCTAATTGGTAATGACGGTAATAACCTACTGCAAGGATTAGCAGGTAACGATAATCTCGATGGTAAAGCAGGTAACGATACTCTCGTTGGTGGTGCTGGCAATGATACTTATACCATCGATGCCGGTGATACGATTGTTGAAAATGCCAACGAAGGAACCGATGCCGTAAAAGCGGGTTTCAGCTACATTCTCGCTAATAACCTAGAAAATTTAACCTTACTCGCTACAGGAAATATTGACGGCACCGGTAATAACAGTAACAATGGCCTGACGGGAAATAACGGCAATAACCG
>JBIPMW010000032.1:0-12843 GCA_044376455.1 Crocinitomicaceae bacterium
ATTTAAAGCGCCCACCCCGGCCACCAGGTATTTGACACAAAAGGGCTGTTTTTTCAGTACAGGTATCGAGCACCGGCTTCACTAATGGTGTGTCTTGACCCAAGCGGACAAATTCAGCACCTAAAACATTGACGTCAAATTTGAGGTTATGGCCAACCATAAAGTTGGCTCTGTTGAGGTCTTTGCTAAACTGAGCAAGCACCTCTGATAATTCAACACCAAGGGTTTGTGCCAATTCGGTGGAGATTCCGTGAACGCGCTCAGATTCAAATGGAATGTTATAGCCCTCGGGCTTGATGATGAAATCTTTTTGGGAAATGAGTTCACCAGCTTCGTCATGGAGCTGCCATGCCAACTGAACCACGCGTGGCCAGTTATCTGTATCGGTAATTGGGGCGTTAAAGTCACGAGGTAGACCCGTGGTTTCGGTATCAAAAATGAGGTACATGCGCAGCAGAAAATGGAACTTCTAAAGATAGAAATTAGTTAGGCAATGGCATGCAATTGTTGATAACTATTGTTGTGAAAGCGTTTGCTCCCAATAGGCATTGAGCAAGACAACGAGGCGACGCGAAATATTATTTTGATAGCGTTTGGTGCGATAACCCCCTACCCAATTGATGCCGCGAATGGCATTGGTTAAAAATACTTCATCTGCCGCTAATAGATTTTGTGGCATGAGCGAGCATTCATAAACTTTGATACCGTTGGCCAACGCCAAATTGATGATCTGCATGCGCATGGTCCCTGCCAAGCAACCTTCATCAAGGCTCGGTGTATAGAGTACCCCATTGCTAATGACAAATACATTGCAAGAAGACGTTTCGAGAATACTTCCCTTGTGGTCGACCAAAAACAAGTCATCCAGACCTTTTTCCTTAGCCGCCAAAGCGGCCATGATATAAGGTAAGCCCATCTTCGTTTTGAAGTTGGAGAGTAGGTTTTTTTCTAATTTGATATCCTGATAGATATCTAACTCTAGACCTTTAGCATTGAGTTCATAATGATTGACATCATAAGGATAAACCTCAATATAGTATGTTGCTTCATTGGAGTCAGGTAGATAAGCGCCGCCACTGATTCGGTCTAAGGAAAGTCGACAACGACCACCTTCAGTAATACCGGATTGCTGACACAATTCTAGAATTTTTGCTTCAAAAAAAGCAGTGTTATAACTTGCTGATGGACGCATGTGAATGGCGCGTGCTCCTGCAAGTAACCGAAGGATGTGGTTTTCCAAATTGAGCGGCCTTCCGTTTATAATTCGGATACTTTCGAACACGCCATCTCCGTACAAGTGAGCTCGGTTTCCGGGCAAAATGGTTGGCGCATCGCCTGCAAGTAAATTTCCGTTGTTGTTAACGTATAGCATAGGCCCTAGGTTGACTTACAAAAACAAATGTACAAATTGCATTCCTTTTTCAGGCGCAATCAACAAGACAAATAACACACCAAAAACAGCGCCCCCAATATGAGCGTCGTGGGCAATTCCAGTTTTACCCTTGCGCATCGAATAATACTCAAAAGCTAAATAAAGAGGGCCAAAAATATATGCAGGAATTGGGATGGGAATAAACATTAAGTACAGCGCTTGTGTTGGATTCCATAATATAAAGGCAAATAGGATGGCACTCACAGCACCCGAGGCACCTAAACTGCGGTAGGACGGATTGTCTTGATTGCGCATCATGGGCCAAAGTGTCGCACACAAACCACCTACCACATAAAGCAAAAAGAGGTAAATACGCGTATTACTGACACCAAATTGCAATTGCCAGATTTGCTCAAGATAGCTGCCAATAAAATATAGCGTCATCATGTTGAATGCTAAATGTGTGAAATCGGCATGTACCAACATATGACTCAATAAGCGGTAAAATTCACCGCGGTGTTTGACGGCATAGGGCTCAAGCAATAATCTAGATAAAAGTGCTTGATTTTGAAAGGCTTGCCATGAAATTAACAATGTAAGAATTAAGAAGAAAAGAATCATGGCACTCTCGTATTTATTTTATACATTCATCGAAAGTAAAGAATATTCCGATGCAGAAAATCATTGCCAGTTGTTTGATCCTTATTTGCCTGCTCTTTTGGGCTTGCAACGAAGGGTCGCCCAAAGCAAAAGCGCTTGATTTTTTAAAGGTCGCACAGATGAGTAGCCACCAAAAATTCAAAATTTTACTAGAAGAAGGGCATCCTGACCTGCCACTTACTAAGGAAGAACGCGATCAATTAAATAGCTTTTATAAGGCAAAGGGCTACCAAAGGATCTTTACCGATGATACTACTTACACCCAAGCAGGTAAAGCTTGGAATGCAACACTTCAAAAACACGAATATTTCGGCCTACCTCAAAACAGATTTGCAAGTTCAAAGAATTCCAATTTACTAATTCAGGAATTGTTACTTCATTTCAATTTAGGGGTGGCATTGCATGATTTGGATAGTGGTTATATTGATTTTAAAAAAGCGCATTACAAAGAACGCATTTGGAGTTTCATACCCAAGAATTGGCTCACCACACCAACTGCGACAGACTCTATTTTACTTTCTAGAGGCCCTGCAGATACCAACTATAGGTTTTTTGCTCAACACTTGTATCATTTTCGAGATACCGCACATATCGACACTACTTCTTTTGAACTCGTTACAGAAAAAGAAAATAAAAAGTTAGCATGGGAAAAACTGAAATTTGCTTTGCTTACAAAGGGATTGATCACCGAAAATTCAGATAGCCTTAGCATACGCAAAGTAGTCAGAAGCTACCAAAAAAGTCATGGTTTAATTGCCGATGGCCTGATCGGGCAAGCCACAGTCATTTCATATAAAGAATCGGGGCAAGACCGCTTTGCCAGGGCCATGATTGCGCTAGATCGCTTGAGGCAAGAAAAGACAAAACCCAAATCATTTATCGGGATCAATATCCCTTCTTTTGCGTTGATTTTCGTCGCAGATGATACCCTGAGGGCACAACATAAGATCATTGTTGGTAAAATTGAGCATCCTACTCCTACCCTTGAATCGAGAATTAGTAGAATGATTAGCTTGCCGTATTGGAAGGTCCCGAGTTCAATTGCTCGAAAAGAAGTGCTGCCTGCACTCAAGCGAAATCCAGCTTATTTGAACAAAGAACACATGCGCATTTACAAAGCGGAACAAATGGAGGTAAACCCTGCCGCTGTCAATTGGAAAAAAGTCAAAGACAATACCTTTCCTTACCAAATCATTCAAGATCCGGGGCCTTGGAATAGTTTGGGGCTGATCAAATTTGAATTTGCCAACAACTTTTCTGTTTATGTCCACGACACGCCAAGCCGTTACCTTTTTGCTCAGAATTACCGAAGTTTTTCTCACGGATGCATGCGCTGTGACCAACCGATTGAACTCGGAAAGAAAATTTTGAATTTCGATAAAACGGTAACAAAAACAAATCCGGTGAGTCCCGATTCATTACAAAGTTTGATCGATCAGCAAATACATCAAAGCATTCCCCTACTGAAATCTTTGCCGATTTTTGTCTCCTACACGAGTGTAACAGCCGACCAAAAAGGCCTCTATTTTCATTTGGACTTGTATCAAAAAGAACAGAAACTCATAGCGCTCTTGAGAACGAAAAATAATGGCTAATTTTACAAAAAATTAGAACCCATGATTGTTTCTCCATCCGTATTATCCTGTGATTTTGCCAATATTCAACGCGATACAGAAATGTTAAACACTTCTGTAGCAGAATGGCTACACATCGACGTGATGGATGGCGTATTCGTCCCGAATATTTCTTTTGGTTTTCCAGTTTTACAAGCCATCAGAAAACATACGCAAAAAGTGCTTGACGTACACCTCATGATTGCCAATCCAGATGCCTATCTAGAGGAATTCAAAAAAGCCGGAGCAGACATACTTACCGTTCATTACGAATCTTGTACACACCTGCACCGCACCATTTCAAGAATCCAAGAATTAGGTATGAAAGCAGGTGTTGCCTTGAACCCACACACGCCAATTGAAGTCCTTTCGGAAATCGCAACGCAACTAGACCTCGTACTGATCATGAGTGTCAATCCGGGTTTTGGCGGGCAAAAATTCATCGAGGCCGCTACAGACAAAGTAGCGCGTTTGAAATCAATGCGTGAACAACATCAAGCACATTTCATCATTGAAGTAGATGGCGGTGTCAACCTCAGCACAGGTGCTAAATTAGCAGCAGCAGGTGCTGATGCCTTAGTAGCCGGAAGTTTTGTGTTTGGTTCTGAAAATCCAGTCCAAACAATAGCGGAACTCAAAGCGCTTTAACGTAACTTTAATAGTTATTTATCGTTTCTAATTTCTATGAAGCAATACCTTGCTCTTATTGTGGTGTGTTTAACTTTCTTGTCCGGATATGCACAAGACCTCGCCGCGCAAGAACACGAGGCAGCTGTCATACTATCGCAAATTCGCAGCTCCAAGGATGATGCACAAACAGATGCCGCACACCTCGCTTTCAAAAAAGCGATGGGTAACCTCGTCAAATCCAAAGGTTTTTTTGACTACAATTTTAAAGAACTAAAGATAGCAGATCTGCGCAGTGCGGATCAGACTGTCAGGCTACTCACTTGGAATATTGAATACAGCGATCTCTCCTATAGTTATGGTGGTTTTGTTTTACGACGTGAAGAAGGCCGAGAAAAGGTCTTGATCCAAGAACTCAATGACCAACTCGATGCCTACAGTACCAAGCCGGAAGGCATTATCGATGCCAAAGCATGGTATGGCGCCATTTACTTCAAAATCATCGATTTTTCTTTTCAAGGAAAGACCTGTTATTTATTGTTTGGCTACGATGCCGGAACAACAATGAGCAATTATAAATTGCTTGACGTCCTGAGTTTTAGCGGTCAAACCGTAAAATTTGGCGCCGCAGTTTTCAAAGATCAGAAACAAACCAAGAAGAGGGTTGTATTGGAATACTCCAACATGGCAACCCTTTCCTTAGAATTTGAACCCAAACGCAATCGCATTGTATTTGACCATTTGTCTCCGGAATCGCCAGCACTTGAAGGAGTGGCCTCCTATTATTTCCCTGACATGTCTTACGATGCCTATGTTTACGACAGCGACCGTGAAATTTGGATGCTCGAACAAGATGTCGTTGCGACTAACCCTGCCGACGTTGGTGAAAAATATTTCTACACGCTCAATAAGAAAACTGGTCTGGTCGAAAAGAGTAAAATGAATAAAGATTGGATCAATCCGGCCGACCCTACTAATCAGGCCAATGGTCAGCACAAAGCTGCATTGCCCGAACAAACCACGGATGAATTTCCCGAACTTCCAAGAAAAGAGCGACGCAAATGGCTCAAAAGAAATCGAAATTACAATCCTGAAAGCTACTAAATCAAAAAATTATGCAACTCGGTAAAATCAACCAACTCACTATTCAACGTTTCGCGCCTCCGGGTGCTTATTTGGTTGATGCCCAAGAAAATGAAGTGCTCTTACCCAATAAATACCTCGATCCAAATTGGAGTGAAGGCAGTGTTGTGGACGTTTTTGTGATGAAAGATTCTTCTGACAGGATCGTTGCTGTCAAAGAAACACCCTACATTCTTCTCGGTGACTTTGCTTATTTGGAAGTGGTGGAGGTGAACCCATTCGGGGCTTTTGTTGATTGGGGCCTCGACAAAGATTTATTTGTGCCTTTTGCTGAGCAGCGACATGCGCTACAAATTGGTGAGAAATACCTTTTCACCCTCATGTACGACTACGAAACTGATCGCCTATTTGGCAGCATGAAAATCCGCAAAATGCTCAGCCCTTGCAAAGACCTCTCTCTCGAAGGTCAAGAAGTTAGTGTTTTCATTGCTGAAGAAGGGAAACTCGGTAGAAATGTAATCGTTAATAACCAATATGAGGGGCTTATCTTCCGCAATCACCAGAGTCGCATATTAGCACCCGGGGAAGTCTTAACCGCATATGTTGCTAAAGTAAGAGAAGATGGCAAACTTGATATTACGCTTGAAATCATTAATGATAGCCGCTATGATGCCGCAGAGCAGAAGATTTTAACACTGCTTAAGGAACACGATGGCTTTCTCTACTTGCATGACAAAAGCGAGCCAGATGAAATCAAAGCACTTCTCGGCATGAGTAAAAAAACATTCAAACAAGCAATCGGAAAGCTCTATAAGCATCAGCGAATTAGCCTAGAACCAACCGGAATTAAGCTGACTCAAAAGGGCGCTTAACGCCCATCTCCATCAAGTAAATTACCTAATCCGCCCAAAATACTACCTTCCTCTTTGCGTGTGGTTGTGCCGTAAGACAATATCCTAGACGCCAATCTGGATATTGGCAAACTTTGCAACCAAACTTTTCCCGGACCCTGAAGCGTTGCGAAAAATAATCCTTCGCCGCCAAAAATAGTATTCTTGATGCCACCGACAAACTGGATGTCATAATTGATTTCTTGGGTGTAAGCTACAATACAACCGGTATCTACTCTCAAGACTTCTCCTGGTTGCAAGGTTCTTTCAGTGATGTAGCCCCCAGCATGACAAAATGCCAAACCATCACCTTCTAATTTTTGCATGATAAAACCTTCACCACCAAACAAACCAGTTCCTAATTTTCTTTGGAATTCAATGCCGACTGATACACCTTTTGCGGCACATAAGAATGAATCTTTTTGGCAAACGACTTTGCCATTATATCGCTGTAAGTCGAGGGCGATGATTTTACCAGGATAAGGTGAGGCAAACGCGACTTTCGCCTTGTCAAATCCTTGGTTGGTAAATGCCGTCATGAAAAGACTTTCACCTGTTAATAGGCGTTTGCCAGCACTAAATAATTTACCCATAAAACCTGTCTGCGCAGAACCGTCTCCAAAAATCGTTTGCATTTCTATGGCTTGATCCATGTACATGAACGCACCTGCTTCAGCAATAGCGGTTTCTTGCGGATCGAGTTCTATCTCGACCAATTGCATTTCTTCACCTTTGATTTCGTAGTCTATTTCGTGATTGTTTCTCATGACGATTTTTTTTACAAAAATAGTAACAAAGTAAAAGCCAAGTTATTGTTTAACTTTGCCCTATGGAACAAGCAAACCGTGTAGCCGTCATTGGCGGTGGAAGTTGGGCAACTGCACTCGTAAAAATATTGTGTAATAACCACGACCAGGTGCTATGGTGGATGCGCAGCCAAGAAGCCATTGATCACCTTGAGCGTTTTGGTCACAACCCAAAATACTTGCAATCAGTGTCCTTTAAAACAGAACAATTGGTACTGAGCACCGACCTAAAAGCTATACTTGCCTCGGCAGATGTCGTTGTCATCGCCACGCCTGCTGCTTTTTTACAAGAAGCGTTTGAAGGTATTGATGCAAGCCATTTTGCAAATAAAGTCGTATTCTCTGCGGTTAAAGGAATTATACCAGCTTATAATGCCATTCCAGCACGTTTTATACACAAGAGTTTCGATGTCCCTTATGAAAAAATTGGGATTATTTCAGGACCTTGCCATGCTGAAGAAGTCGCCATGGAGCGCTTGTCTTATCTTACACTTGCGTGCCAAGATGCGACCTACGCCCAATTGATGGCCGACAAACTGAGCTGTCGCTATATCAAAACAACAACCTCAGATGATCTTTTTGGCACCGAATTTTCTGCCGTTCTTAAAAACGTTTACGCCCTTGCAGCAGGGATTTGCCATGGCTTAGGCTATGGCGACAACTTTCAAGCAGTGCTCATTTCAAACGCCATTCAAGAGATAGAAAAATTCATTGACGTAATTCATCCGGTGCACCGCGATACCAAAACGAGTGCCTACCTGGGTGATCTTCTCGTTACGGCTTATTCTAGTTTTTCTAGAAACAGAACCTTTGGTTTTATGATTGGAAAAGGGTATTCTGTCAAAACGGCCCAACTCGAAATGAACATGATTGCCGAGGGTTACTACGCAACGAAGTGCCTATGGGAAATCAATAAAAAATTCCAGGTAGACATGCCCATTTTACAAGCCGTTTACCACATTATCTATGAAAAAATTTCTCCGGCTGTAGAAATGAAATTATTAGCTGATCAACTCGCATAAACAAATGAAAGTATTCAAATTTGGAGGTGCCTCTGTGAAAGACGCCGCATCGATTAAAAATGTAAGTGCCATTCTTTCGCGCTATACCGGTCAAAAAATTATTGTGGTGGTTTCAGCTATGGGAAAAACCACCAACAAATTGGAAGAAATTGTCAATGCGCTCGTTGCAAAAGACCAAAAAACTTTTGTGGGCTTAGTAGACGAATTACAGCAAAATCATTTAGAGATTGCAGCAGGGCTCTTTCCAGATAAGCACTTTCACATTTTTGAACTCCTCGATGACATCTTTGATGATTTAAGAGGCCAAATTCAAAGAAATCTTTCAGAAAACCACTCATTCATTTACGATCAAATAGTATCTCTGGGTGAATTATTATCGAGCCAAATTGTCAATGCCTATTTACTGGATCAAGGATTGAATAGTCAGTGGCTAGATGCCAGAACAGTTATCCGAACAGACAACAAATATCAAGAAGGAACTATAGACTGGGCTAAAACCGCACAGCTTTGTGAGCAAAAAATAGCACCCGCCTTCAATCAACACGACATTTTATTGACACAGGGCTTTATCGGCCATACCTCCGAAGGTTTTACAACAACTTTAGGAAGAGAAGGATCTGACTACTCTGCCGGAATTTTGGCTTACAGTTGCAATGCGTCGGATGTTACCATTTGGAAAGATGTACCTGGGATGCTCAATGCTGATCCAAAATATTTTGCGGCTACCCAACTTCTCGAGCACATCTCGTTCAAGGAAGCCATTGAATTATCCTACTATGGGGCAAGTGTCATTCATCCAAAAACAGTTCAACCCCTGCAGCAAAAGGATATTCCACTTTACGTAAAGTCTTTCATAGACCCCGAAGCTCCAGGTACCACCATCTCTGGTTCTGCAAGTCAAGATGCAAAAATTCCTTCGTTCATCGTTAAAAAAGAGCAGCTCTTACTGACCATCAACTCCAAAGATTTTTCATTTATAGCCGAACAGCACCTGAGCGATATTTTCGAGACACTTGCTCAGTTGCAAATTCCGATCAATATCATGCAAAACTCTGCATTGAATTTCTCTATTTTGGTTGATCGCAAAAAAGTGAAGCTTGAGTCTTTGCGCGAAGCTCTGGATGCCAAATATCAGTTAAGGTACAATGAAGGTTTAGAGTTGGTTACCATCAGACACTACGACCAATACACTATAGAAGAAATGACCAAAGGAAAAGAAGTCATTCTCGAACAACGCACCCGAAATACGGCCCGCTTTGTACTTCGCAATTTAGAATGATTAAAAATACCATAAAAGTGGTATCGCATTTTTGTAAACAGCTTTGTAAATTTGGGCATGTCAAATACACTAGATACAATTGCTCTGCACGAGCTTGTTGAGATTACTTCAATTACCTCTTCCCCTTTTGCATCTAAATTGACTGAAATGGGTCTTACAAAAGGCCAGTACATAAGGGCGCTTTTCAAAGCTCCACTCGGCGATCCTATCGCATTCGAGTGCAATGGCAATGTATTGTCCATGCGCAAAGACGAAGCCCGATTTATCGAAGTGAAATCGGCATGACGCATTTTTGCTTAGCTTTGTAAGCCTATGAAAATCGCGTTAATTGGTAATCCTAACACCGGCAAAAGTTCAGTATTCAATATGCTTACTGGTTTGCGTCAGCAAGTCGGTAATTTCCCGGGTGTTACCGTAGAATTGCGTCAAGGAAGTATCCAATCAACAACAGGTACCCATCAAATTCTAGATTTCCCAGGCACCTACAGTATTTTTCCTCGATCAAACGAAGAGGCTGTAGTTCAAGAGGCATTGTGCAATCCAGCACATCCTTCACACCCCGAACTCATTTTGTTTGTGGCAGATGCAGCTCAACTCGAGCGCAATCTTTTGTTCTTTAGCCAAGTTTATGATCTTGGCAAACCCTTGATTTTACTACTCAATATGTGGGACCGCGCCATGGCCAAAGGCTTGCATATCGACATAGACAAAATTCACGCGCTCTTTCCTGGTATCAAAATCATTCAAACCAATGCTCGGGTTAAACTAGGTAAGGACAGGATTTTAAGCGAAATTGCTCAAAACAATTTGGCACCTAACGTAACTTTCATCGGTGCTGAAAATTTACAAACGAACGATCAAGCAATTCAACAGGCAGATGCCAATCAAAGACTTGAAAAAATAAGAGGCGCAAGGTTAATTCAGCATAAAAAAGCCGTTGAACCTAATTTCTCAATCAAACTCGATCGCTTGCTGACCCATCCTATTTGGGGCTATGGCATTTTTGCCATCATGCTTTTATTTATTTTTCAATTGATCTTTACTTTTGCTGCCATTCCTATGGATTTCATCGATGAGCAATTTGTAAATCTCAGCAATTTTGCCTCCAACCAACTTCCTCAGGGCTTACTGACAAATCTCATTTCTCAGGGCTTGATTCCTGGTATAGGCGGCGTGTTAGTTTTTGTTCCTCAGATTGCCATTCTTTTCTTTTTTATCGCATTACTCGAAGAGACAGGCTATTTATCTCGGGTTGTTTTCATCATGGACCGGCTCATGCGGCCATTTGGTTTAAATGGCAAAAGCGTCGTGCCCCTACTTTCTAGTGTAGCTTGTGCCATTCCTGGTGTGATGTCTGCCCGCACGATTGCCGACCCGAAAGAAAGATTAATTACCATTCTGGTTGCGCCATTCATGAGTTGTTCGGCCAGAATTCCCGTTTATACTTTATTAATAAGTTTAGTAATCCCAAAGACCTATCTATTCGGATTTTTTAACCTTCAAGGACTTGTCTTGTTTGGCCTGTATACTTTGGGTATTGTATTTGCCTTGCTCACTGCCATCCTGCTTAATGTCTTGTTAAGCAAAGAAAAAAAAGGATTCCATATCATGGAACTTCCCGAATATAAGGCACCACGATTGGCAAATGTTGGCATCACAGTTCTTGAAAAGGTCAAGCTTTTTGTAACTGACGCTGGAAAGATCATCGTTGCCATTTCAATCTTACTTTGGGCTTTGGCTACCTTTGGCCCAGCCTCAAGAGAAATACAACTCGAGCAACTAACAAAAAGTAAACAGTACATCGAAGCTAGCCCAGCGCAACAGCAAGAACTATATGCTGCTTCTTCCCTATCCGGTTCATACATGGGTCATTTAGGAAAAAGTATTGAGCCCGTTATTAAACCGCTTGGTTACGACTGGAAAATTGGTATATCATTATTGACCTCCTTTGCCGCACGCGAGGTATTTGTTGGCTCCTTGGCCACTATCTATGCCGTTGGAGAAACGGGTTCAAATGACCGACTGATCAATAAACTTAAAGAAGAGAAAAAGTCTAACGGCCAACCCATGTTTTCTTTGGCTACCGGGATGTCCTTGCTCATTTTCTATGTCTTTGCGATGCAATGTATGGCAACTTTAGCGGTGGTCAAAAGAGAAACCAACACGTGGAAATGGCCATTTATTCAATTGGCGCTTATGGGTCTTATTGCATATTTATGTGCGTTCTGTACTTTTGAACTGCTGTCTTAAGATAATTTTGTACTTTTCACTATGCAAAACATCCTCGTTTTTATCATCTGTTTGAGCGCAATGAGTTTTCTGTCTTACAGATTTTATCAGCAATTTTTTGCTAAAAATAAGGGATGTAAAAGTTGCGGGATGTCGACAGAACCTCAGCAAATTAAAAGGAAGTGAAAAGCGCACAACTCTACAAATATAGCCAAGAATTTTTTGCCGTTAAAAACGAAAGCGTTCAGCAGATATGCTCAGATTTCGAACCAAACGCCATCGACCAAGATTACGTTTATTGGCTCAATTTTCACAATCTTCAAGACCGTGATTCTCTCGAATTACTTTGTCAAAAACTAGGTTTAGACAAACTAAGTATCGAAAGTATTTTTATGCCCCTCAGGAGATCCAAGGTAGAGGAATATCCAAATTATTTGTTTTTTCAAATCCATACGCTCAGGAACAATTCTACAGTTGCCAGTGAAACTGAAAAACTCTCTTTTATTCTAGGGAAAAACTATTTACTTTCGTTCCAAGATCATCAAGGGCAACACTTTGGGGATGTTCGCGAGCGCATCGAAAAATCAAAAGGTAAAATCCGAAGTCAAAAAAGCGATTTTTTATTGTTCAGGTTATTGGATGCACTCATTGATGAAATCTTTGTTAAGACTGAAAACGTATCAGATCAAATTGACATACTCGATACCGGCATTCATACCAACATGAAAAGCGAACTTTTGCGTGGAATAGAAACGCAAAAAAGAGAACTCATCGAATTGCGCAAGTTGATCCAACCCATCAAAGATTTACTCTCAGGGCTCGAAAACATGGATCATTCCCTGATCGACCCTGCCAATAAGCACTACTTTAAAAATTTACGCAACAGCTGTACCAGCCTACTCGAAGATATCGATGCCCATAAACAAATTCTTGAAAGCCTTTCAAACCTATATTATGCCGCACAAGGCCAGCGCATGAATGAAATCATGAAAGTCCTGACTGTCGTGAGCAGCATTTTTATTCCGCTGACATTTATTGTTGGGGTCTATGGAATGAATTTCAAATACATGCCTGAACTTGAATATCCTTATGGTTATTATACTGTGGTCGGGGTCATGATTGCTCTTGGTATTGCCATGTTGATTTACTTCATTAAGAGGGGTTGGCTCAGGCGCGAATAGATGTTAATGAAGTGTTAAATAAGAATTATTCAAAACATTGCTCCTTAACTTTCGAACAGTAAAACTGATAAACATGAAAAA
>JBIPMW010000455.1:0-3094 GCA_044376455.1 Crocinitomicaceae bacterium
GCAGGTAGCCTGCAAACAACTCGTCACCGCCCTGGCCGTCCAGGATGACCTTGACGTTCTGGCTCGCGCGCCGCATCACGTGGTACTGCGTGTACAGGCCAGGGCCGGCGCTGGGCTCGTCCTGGTGCCAGGTGATGCTCCGCAGGTCGTCGAGCAGGTCGCCGTTGGGCACTGGGCGGATGTCATGCCCCACGCAGCCGGTGTGTTTGCGCACCGCTTCTACCCATGGCAGTTCGTCACAGTCCCGGTCAGGATACAGCCCGGAGAAGGTGTGGATCGGCTCCGGGTGCTGCTGGCTCATGAGGCACACCAGCGCACTGGAGTCGACGCCACCGGACAGGCAGGTCCCCACCGGCACGTCGGACCGCATATGGAGCTTGACCGACGAGTCCAGCAACTCGCGCAGACGCCCCACGGGATCCGGGCTCATCCAGCGGTCCGCGAAGGCGGTGCGATCCAGTTCCCAGTAGCGCTCGACAGCACCGGACCAAGCATCCAGCCGCAGGACCATATTGTGGGCGGCGGGCAGCGCCAGCACATTCTCGAAGAAGGTCTCGGGACCGTCGTCGAGCGCGCCGGACGGCATGAAGTGGTGCAGCATCGCGGCGCTGGAACGGCGCAGTTCAGGCAGCCCCGCAAGCAAGCCCTTGATCTCTGAGGCAAAAGCGAAGCGGGCGCCGTCGAAAACGTAGTACAGCGGCTTGATCCCGAACCGGTCACGCGACAGGAACACCTCGCCGGCCGCCCGGTCCAGGAGCGCGAAGGCCCACATGCCATTAAAGCGGGACACGCAAGCCCGGCCCCAGGTGCGGTAGGCGTGCAGGATGACTTCGGTGTCGCTCTCGGTCTGGAAGCGGCAACCAAGCGCTTGCAACTCCGTCCGTAGTTCGACGAAGTTGTAGATCTCGCCGTTAAAGACGATGGCATGCCGCTGGTCGGCCGTCACCATCGGCTGGTGGCCGCCCTCGGTCAGGTCGATGATCGACAGCCGGCGATGGGCCAGGGCGACCGCGCCGTCGATCAGTATGCCGCCATCGTCCGGCCCCCTGTGGTAGAGAGCGTGCGCCATGCGGGCGATTTCTTCGCGGCCCGCCGGGCGGCTCCTGTCTGCCCAGATCAGGCCTGCGATTCCACACATGCTTGCATCTCCCCTGTACCGGGTTCCCCCGCGCGAGCAAACCGCGCATTGTAGAGTTCGACCACCCTGGCCCCCTGGGCTTCCCAGACATACTCGCTCTGGCGAGCCAATAGTCGACACCGGATGGCCGACAGATCTGCGGCAAGCATCTCGTCGATCGCTGCCGCAATGGCCTTTGGGGTCGAGAGGTCGCGCACCAAGCCGAAGCCGTTATCCGCCACGAAGCGGTGCAACTCGGGTAGGTCGTTGGCGAGGATGGGAAGGCCAGCCACGATGTACTCGAACAACTTGTTGGGTGTGCAGTACAGCGAGTTGAGATCGATTGGCGGGTATGGAATCACGCCGATGTCGGCGGACGCTGTCATGCGCAGCAATTCGTTCTGGGGGACCGGCGGCGCGAACACGACGCGCTCCGGTCCGAGGCCGGCGTCCTCCGCGATCGCCCGCAACTCGGCGCGCTTCTCGTCACCCGGTCCCATGACAACCAGCACGGTATCGGGGGTACGCACGTGCTGCATGGCCCGCACCAGGCCTTCGATGTTCCGGTTCAGCGACAAGGAGCCCTGGAACAGCACGATGCGAGTGCCCGCAGGGATGCCCAGGCCGCGGCGCAGTGCGTCGGCTCCGGCGATCGGCAGGTCTTGCGGGGCTGCCTCGGGCGCGTTCAGCACGACGTGCGGCTCAGGAATTCCGTAGCGCTGCGCCATCTCCCTGGCGATCGACAGGTTGACCGTGGTGATCAGCTGCGCGAGCGGCGCCAGGTCACGCTCCGCCCGCGTGTACGCATCCTTTCTTTCCTGCGGGAAATGGTGCTGCTCCGGGTACAGCTCGTGGGCGTCATACGCCAGCGGAACGCCGAATACACGCGCCGCGAGAGCGGCCGCAGGCAGGACCGGCAGGTCATGCGCTACGTAGAGTGCGGCGGGGTGGCGCAGTGCGACTTTCAGGAATGCCAAGTGATAGAAATAGATGCCTCCATGCTTCCCGATTGTGCGCTCGATGTCGGCTGGCAACGCGATCGGATCCGGCGCTCGGCTGGTGTCGATACGCACGATCTCGATGTCGGGAAACGTCACCTTGTCGCCGTCAACAGGGCCCGGATAAGGCGCGGCGACGACCGTCACCCGCCATCCCGCGCCCTGCAGTGTGCGAGCGCTCAGAAGGACGCGGCGGTCGATGCGATCATCCGGCACCAGCATGGTGATAGTGCCTAGCACGGGGCGCTGCACGGCATCGAGCACGGACTTTCGCTGGGCCGGCAAGCTGGAATAGGCCTGCGCTGAGTGCTGTCTCAGGCGTGACCACAAACCTGCAAGCCCGCGCCGGCGCACGGACGTCAACGCGCGGTAGACCAGCACGGCAGGAGCCCGCCGCGTTGGACCACCCTGCGCATCGAGGAAGGCATTCACGCCCGCAAGCTCGCGCACAGCGCCGCGCCACGAACGCCGGCGATCCGTCTGCAGCCGTGCCTCGGCGAGTTGAGAGACCTTTTCCTCGAGCTGCTGACTGAGCTCCTCGTTGCGCCGCGTCAGGGCCTGGTTGGTGGCCTGCAGATCCTCGAGCTGCTGACCGAGCCCCTCGTTCTGCCGCCCCAGGGCCTGGTTAGTGGCCTGCAGGACCTCGAGCTTCTGACTGAGCTCCTCGTTGCGCCGCGTCAGGGCCTGGTCAGTGGCTTGCAGGACCTCGAGCTGCCGGCCGACCTGCTCGTTGCGCAGCGAGAGGCGCTCCACTTCGCTATACAGGTGCAGCGCCTGGCTGCGCTGGTCGACGAGCTGCTGTTGGACCAGCTCGTTCACGATGTAGCGTTCACGCGCTGCCATTTCCCCAGGTGTTTCACCTGCCAGCTCGGTCGAGGCTACCGGCGCTGGCCCCATGGCCGGCGCCCTCCTGCTGATTCGCTGCTGGATCCGCTCGACGAATCCCGAATAGCTGAACTCCCTGGACTGCGCTAGCAGC
>JBIPMW010000392.1:0-4188 GCA_044376455.1 Crocinitomicaceae bacterium
AATTGGTAATTGAGTAGCACTTGAACCAACTTGATAGAGTCCTAAAGACAGGAAAAAGCCGGAGATATAACCCAAAATAGCTAATAATAAGGCAGCTTGCATTAAGACACCAAGTAAGTAGCGATCGCTGTAACCCATAGCTTTCATAGTAGCGTATTCTGGTAGATGATCTGACACATCAGAATAAAGAATTTGATAAACAATCACAATACCAACAATAAATCCTACTATCACCCCTAAACTAAAAATGAAGCCGATTCCTTGAGTGCTCCAATAATGAATTTCATTTTGTGCCAATTGAGATGGAGTAAGTAGTTTTACATCTTTGGGTAAATTTGCTGTAATTTTTGCTTGAATTTCTTGAACATTTACTCCCGGTTTTAATTTAATAAGACCCATAGATATTTGCTCAGGTTTATTATCAGGAAAAAGGTTAAGAAAAGTTGAATCACTGGTAATGACATTCCCATCAGTTACAAAGGAAGCTCCTATATTAAATAAACCAACTACCTCTACAGTTTGATCATTAACTTGGATTTCTAGATTTTCTTGCTGTTTGAATAAATCAGTAATTAGTCCGTATTCTGGTCGAGAACTTTGGTCAAATAATACCCGATTAAGTAGTTTTAATTTTGTTTGATTTTCCTCAAGTTCTACTAAGGATAAAGGTGGGTTAACTGGATCAATCCCCCAAACTAAAATAGTACGATTAATCTCAGTTTGAGGATTACGCCATTGAGCAAAACCCATATAGATAGGCAACACTGATTCAACTTGTTCATAGGCGAGGGTTTGAAATAATCGCTCTCTGGGAAATTGTTTAACTATGTATAGGGTTTGAAACTGAGAGTTAACTAAGACTAGATCCCCTTGTAAAAGTTGATAAGATTTTGCGGATCCATCAAACAAAGCATCTAACATTCCTAGTTGGAAAAACATCAGAATATCAGCAAAGGCAATTCCTGCTATTGCGACGAAAAGACGAATTTTTTTCTTCATTAGCTGATGCCATGCTAAGGGAGTTTTACGGAACAGTTTCTTGGGCATATACTGGCTCAATATTAAGGGTTTAGGAATTAGGATTGTCAACTTCTATTTCCACTTGTACTTGCAAATTAGTTAAGCTGGCTACCCGTTGACTATCTTGAGAATTGAGACGAATTTTGACTTCTATGACTCGGCGATCTAGATTTTCTCCTGGTTGACTACTAAAGACATTTTGCCGATTTACTTGTAAACCAATTTGAGAGACAGTACCCTTTAATTTACCCGAAAAAGCTTGGCTAGTAATGACAGCTTGTTGTCCCAGTTTCACTTTATCAATATCAGTTTGATACACCTCTGCTACAGCCACCATATCATTTGTTTGTGCTAGTTCTAGCAAACCAGAATCACCAATTTTTTCGCCAACTTGCGTATGAATTTTGAGAATTTGTCCGTTAATAGGACTCTTGATATAAACTTGATTTAAGTTCGTTTGTGCTTGTTGTAAATTAGCCACAGCATTATCAACTTCTGCTTGCGCTATTTGTAGATCAACTGGACGAACTTCAGCCACTTGATTAAGGGTAGCTTTTGCTTGTTGAATTTGCTGTATTCCTGTTGCCTTAGTACGCTCTAAGTTAGCTTGAGCTTCGGCGATCTGTTCTTGATAAGTGGTAATAATACGTTGTAGATCTGCTTGCGCTTCTTTGAGACTTTCTTGCAGGGTTTTTTGATTGAGACACTTACTATCATAATCAGAACTAGATACGACTCCATCTTGATATAACATCTGATAACGTTGACATTCAGTTTTAGCATTTTCTAGTTCTGCTTGTAAACGGGCAATTGTCGCTTTTTGTGTGGCTTTTTCTCCCTGTAACTGTGCTTGTAGTTTGGCTATAGTTGCCTTTTGCTCTCTAGTTTGTCCCTCTAAATCAGCTTTAGCCTTTTCTACCGTCGCTTTTTGAGCATTAATCTCTCCAACCTTTGCCCCTGCTTTAACTTGAGCTAGACGCGCTTGAACTACTTTTAACTGTTCTTGATTTTGTTTAACTACTGATTGTAAACGGTTACGAGAATCTAAAATCGCAATTATTTGTCCTGTGACTATTTTATCTCCTTCTTTAACTAATAATTGTTCTACGCGATCGCCATCTAAAGGCAAGGGAGCATCTAGACGGATAACTTCACTTTCCGGTTCTAATCTTCCTAATGCTGCTACTTTGGTAATAGGGGGCGTTGTTGCTTTTGATTCAGCGGGCGATGAATTATTCCATCTGAGGGGGAAAACTTGATAAACTACCCCCACACTGGTGATAGTTGTAGCAGCAATAGCAATGGCTAAAATCCAGCGTAAAGGATGAGAATGCTTGGATAATGAATCATTTTTCATAGCTATTTCTTCCGTTTTGTTTTTGCTCTAGATAACTGGTAATCATGTTTTTGAGTAAGATACCCTGCTCAGAAAAAGATATGGTTTCTCCCTCAAATAGTCTTACCAAAAGTAAACCGTGAAGTAGGTTGACAACTAAATTAACAACTGTTTGATCTTCTAAGTGTAAATAATCTCTAATAACCTCTCGAACTTTTTTGTTAGCTTGTTTTAAAATCTCATTTTCAAAAAACTCTTGAGGCTCTTTTGTTCGATAAAAATCAATCCAAATTAGAATTTGTTGACAAAAGTAATCTTTATTGTAGTCTACAAATTCCATCAGTGTAGCTATTCGCTCTGACAAAGCACCAGTATCTTTCGTCGCAGATTGAAAGTTAAGAGTATCTTCCTGTGTTTGCTCTAAAACCAACTGTAAGAATAAAGCTTCCTTGCTCGGAAAGTAGTGGTAAAGCGTGCCGGTTGAAACTCCAAGCTCTTGAGCAATTTGGCGCATGGTGACAGTGGCATAACCTTTTTGTGCGAACAGGTTAAAGCTCTTGCTCAATAGTTCCTTACGGTATTGCTGGTGATCTACGACTTTGGGCATACTTAGGCTTCCTCAACTACTGATTTAATTATACCATACATCCGTTATAAATAAACTCCTCAGTTATAAGGCTTTGAGCAAACATAATGTACTTATAACTGTCCTAGTCCGAGCGCCAAACAAAAAACACCAAGAGCAAGCAAAGATAAACTGAGTAGGATATTTAATCGGATATAGATCCAGTTTTTTCGTCGACTCAGCCAAATTTTTAATCGTCTTTCTTGCCAAATAGCTGCAAAATTTAAAGCGATAATAGGCAGAGTATAAATCAAAGCATAAAGCATTAAATAAAATAGCACAAACATCAAATTAACAGGTATTTTCTTGACTTCAATGACAGCAAAAATAAGTAAAAAAGCACCAGGAGATTCAGCCAAAATAGTAGCACTTCCTAAGCAGAAAAATTTTAGGTAGCTAGTATAATTAAACACTGATAAAGAGCTACTTTTTTTGATTTTGGGAATTTGATATCTATGTTGCCAGAGATAGTATCCATAAGTGGTGATTCCTATGCCCAGTAAGATTAAAGTCCAAGAAGGGTTAAATAAATTATTTTTTGAGATCAGATCGAGTAATTTACCCAGTCCAAAGTAGAGAAATAATAACTGAGCAAAAATAGTCAAAAAAATCCCGTGGATAAATCCCCAAACCTCACCGATTCCTTTGTATAAAAGAATAGCAATAGCGATAGCAATTTCGGGTGGATTAATGCTATCGATCAAGGCTAGGGAAATAATTGTCAGAGTAATCATAACCATTGAATTTACCTCTGTCATATAAGTTAATTATAGCTTGTCATAACGTAAGGATTCAGGTGTCTCAAATGCAGTCACAGAGCGGCTTCTAAAATCTCAGAACTCGCTAAACTAACAGTTTTATTCTCAATAAGCAGGAAAATTAAGGCTTTCAGCGTTTCTTAATGAGAATGAGCATTTGTCCATAATTCCCCTAAATGCTTACACAGCAAGGGGTTGACTGCTTTTTGTATGACCTGAATCCTTACGTCATAACTAATTTGCTCTGGAAAAAATACTTAAAAATAACTAGATTTTGGGGGATAAGATTTAGATTGGGAGCATCTAAATATAGTCAAGGCCATAGCCAAAGCGAATATAATATCCGATAATCGCCCTAAATGAAGTAGCATATTTTCAGAATTTTGATTCATCGTGATTCTCCATAGTGAAATTGTAACAATGAAACTAATTTTTTGTTGGCACATTCG
>JBIPMW010000035.1:0-12742 GCA_044376455.1 Crocinitomicaceae bacterium
TTTCACGAAGTGTTTTGGCGATCAGTCCGGAATGCAAAATAAAGGGCGGATTAAAAACCTTTGCGAGTTCAACACTTTCTTGATCAGAGAACACACAGCGAATTTGCGGAAAATTGTTGCGTTGTGCAGCCCCGGTATGGAAATCGATGATGTAATCGCAGTGTGGTGCAATTTCTTTCATGAAATGAAAAGCAAACTGTGCGGCCAAAGAACCATTGTTGCTACCTGGAAAACTGCGGTTGAGGTCTCGGCCATCTGGCAACTCGCGTTGGAGGTTCAAAAAACCAAAAATATTAAAGATGGGCAGGCAGATAACGGTGCCTTTGGTTGGCTTGTTGAGCTTTTTGCGCAAGAAGCGACGAACAATTTCTATGCCGTTGAGTTCGTCTCCGTGCAGGCCAGCCATCACTAAAACAGTGGGGCCATCTTCTTTGGCGCGCTCTACAAGCACGGGTACTTGAATGGGTGTACGTGTATGCAAATGCGCCACCTCTAAATTCAATTGGGCGCCCTTTCCGGGTAAAATTTCTTGCCCGAGAATGGTCATTTTTTTATAACTTATTTTCTTAGCGCCTGACATTTCTTTCGATGTAAGCAATGATTTTTCCGGCGATGTCACTTTGGGTGGTTTTTTCTATTCCTTCAAGCCCCGGTGAAGAATTGACTTCAAGTACCAATGGACCACGTTCGGACTGCAGCATATCTACACCTGCAACACCTAAGCCAACGGCCTTTGCCGCTAAAATGGCAGTGTAACGCTCTTCGGTGGTAAGTTCAATTGTTTCTGAACTTCCGCCACGATGCAAATTTGACCTGAACTCGCCTGGTAAACCTTGTCTTTTCATAGCGCCAACAACTTCGCCGTCTACGACAAAAGCACGGATGTCTGCTCCTTTTGCCTCGCGGATAAACTCCTGAACAATAACCCTTGCCTTCAAGCCATTGAACGCTTCTAGTACAGATTGTGCCGCATTGAGGTTTTCTGCCAAAACAACGCCTAAACCTTGGGTACCTTCTAGTAATTTCAATACAACTGGCGCACCGCCTGCACTCTTTACAACATGCTTCACATCCTTAGAATAATTGGTAAAGACAGTTTTAGGCAAGCCGATTCCTTCTTTGGAAAGCACTTGCAAGCAACGGAGTTTGTCTCGGGAGTGAATGATCCCGCGCGAACCAACAGCCGTAAAGACGTTCATCATTTCAAACTGACGCACCACAGCAGTGCCATAAAATGTAACCGAGGCTCCAATTCTTGGAATGACGGCATCAAAACCTTTCAAATACTGATTTTGATAATATAAGGCAGGGCCGGTTTGTTCAATTTCAATGTTGCACTTGAGGTGATCAATGACATGTGCCTCGTGGCCAGCAGCTTCAGCTGCCTCTACAAGCCTGCGCGTTGAATAAAGGTGTGAGTTTCTAGATAAAATGGCAATTTTCATGCTTGTAAGGTAAGTGGCTCGTGAATATACTTTTTGCTGGTATCGACAACAAAGCGATTGTTAAGGACTTTTCTTCCGAGTAAAATGGGGTAGCGCATCCCTTTGCGCACGGTCAAAGAAAATTCAGTCTGAAAACACGAACCCGCAATGCAAATCGTTCCAAAAACAAAATAGCGTTCTTGAACTTGCCCAGTACTGCTTTTGACCTTTTTTGTCCGGTACTTGATGAAATTCATTTCTTGACCTGTAAAAGCGGCGTGCTTGTCATCTAAAAAAACCACTTTCAACTGCCCATCTTCTTCATGGCAACTACTGACATGAATGCTAGAAGTATAGGCGCCGGTATCGACTTTAACCTTCACTTGCTCGAGGCCGAAATCGGGCAAAACAGCAAGTTCGCGGCGGCCTATTAATATTTTGTCTTTAGACAACATAAAACAAATGTAATTGAAACTAAGAAGACCGTAAAATTACTTTCTAAGAAATAAAGCATGGGATTGGTCGTTAAGGATTGTAACTTTGTATCAATGAAGCATCTTTTACTGCTATTTTTATTTGTTTTACCCTTTGGCTTTTTAGCACAAGATATTACCGTGTTTGGCCATTGTTATTCCAAAGGCAGAAAACCAGTTGGGGGTGCCGTTATTCAGCTTCAGATCGTGGATCACAAGTCGGTGAATATCCCAATGGAAACCACTTCTAACCAACAAGGGTATTACGCTTTTAACAATTTAAAGGTGGGTCAGCTCATTGAGCTACGTTATTTTTACAATGGCACCGAACTGACATTGAATACCCTTATCACGGACAATAAAACCCTACAAGAGTTACCCGATCAAAATTTCCGCATTCAAGAAAACCTGCCAGTTGTGGTGCAACGAGATGGACAAAACCCGTTTGAAATCGAAAAATTGCCGCAACTCAATTTAAAAGGTATTGTTGGGCTAGAACGCACCCTCACCCTCACCACCGCAGCTACCTCCAACAACGAACTCACTTCCAACTACAATGTCCGGGGTGGCAATTACGACGAAAACTTGGTCTATGTCAACGGCTTTCAAGTGTATCGGCCTTTCTTGACGCGCAGTGGTCAACAAGAAGGCATGAGTTTCATCCACTCCTCTTTAGTAGAAGATGTGCGTTTCAGTGCAGGTGGTTTCTCCTCCAACTACGGTGACCGCCTCAGTTCTGTTTTGGACATTACCTATAAAACGCCCGAAACCTTCCATGCATCTGCGATGGCATCGTTGCTGGGAGTGGAGGCGCATGTGGAAGAAGCTGTCAATCAACGCTTCAATTTTCTGGTGGGTGCGCGTTACCGTTCGAATGGCTATTTTCTCAATTCTTTGCCGACCAAAGGGGCGTATAATCCGGTATTTACAGATGCCCAAATTTTAACCAATTATCGCCTCAATGAAAATTGGACTTGGACCTTACTCGGGCATTTTTCGAGCAACACCTATCAATTTGCTCCCCAAACTTCTCAAACCGATTTTGGTACGGCCAATGAAGCATATCGCCTGATGATTTACTTTGAGGGCCAAGAGCGATCTCAGTTTCAGACCCTTATGGGTGGGACCTCACTCAAATATGCCAAAAACAAGACGAAATTAGATTTTTATATTTCTGGCTTTCAATCTGATGAACGCGAGTATTTCGATATCTTGGGCCAGTACTTTATCAATGAATTAGAAACCGACCCCTCCAAAGAAGAATTTGGAGATTCAATTGCCACTTTAGGCGTTGGTGGCTTTCTAAACCACGGCAGAAACCGACTCAAAGCGCAAATATTATCGGCATATCACAACGGAAGCTACTTGCTTCAGGACGGATTCACCGATGCGCTCAAAAACCACAAACGCTACAGTGAACTCTCTTGGGGTTTCAATGTTCAGAGTGACCAATTCAGAGACCGCCTCAGCGAGTGGAGGCTCATTGACTCTGCGGGCTATAGCCTACCACAATCCGTACCAGATAGCATTGTACTGTACGAAACCATCAAAGGGAATTTATCATTGGATGGCTACAGAGCTACCGCTTTTCTGCAATGGTCCAATTCCTGGACTAAGGTCAGTCGCCATAAAATCATTTCGGTCAAGACACCCTACAAAATAGATGGCGAGCGCAGGATTCAGACAGATACCCTGGATATTTCTACTCAAAAATTTAGTTTTCAATTTGGTTTAAGAGGGGGTTATACCAGCATCAATAACGAGCCCTACTTCACACCCCGCATGAGCCTTTCTTATGCACCAGCGGCCTACATGTGGCAAAATGGCCAAGCAGTTCGGCGCGGTTTGCTGTTTAAGTTATCGAGCGGTTTTTATTACCAGCCACCTTTTTATCGCGAATTCAGGACATTCAATGGACAACTTGCTCTAGGTGTACAAGCGCAGAAATCTTTTCACGCTGTTTTAGGATCTGAATTCATGTTTCAAATGTGGGGGCGCAGTACGCCTTTTAAGCTGAGCTCTGAATTATACTACAAATACCTCTGGGACCTCAACCCCTATGAAATTGAAAACGTCAGAACGCGCTATTATGCTACCAACAATGCGGTGGGTTATGCTTACGGTTTTGATGTCAATGTACATGGTGAATTTGTAGAAGGGATTCAATCCTTTTTCAAGTTGGGGCTTTTGTCCACCAAAGAAGATATCAAAGGCGACCAATACACCAATTATTACAATGCTGCAGGCGAACGCATCATTTTTGGGTACAGCGAGGATCAAACCGTCGTAGATTCTGTGGTCATCAATCCAGGATTTATCCCTAGACCAACCGACCAATGGTTTACTTTTGGAGCCCTCGTTCAGGATCAAATGCCCGGTTTTGAAGCCTTCAAAGTTCAAATGGGCTTACAATTTGGCTCGCCTCTTCCCTACGGGCCACCAGATTTTACGCGCTACAAAGACACGCTGCGCATGCGCTCTTATTTCAGAGTAGACCTCGGGCTATCATATGACCTCCTCCACAACAAAAATATGCAGCAAAGCAAAGTTCAACGGAGCGCTCCGCTTTTGCACAAAGCCAACAAAGGTTTGGACCAAGCGCTGGTTTCTTTGGAAATCTTCAATGTACTTGGCGTGAATAATGTGCTTTCTAAGCAATGGATTCAAGATGTGCAAGGCAAGTTCTATGCGGTGCCTAATTACCTGACCCAGCGTCTTTTCAACCTCAAAATAGCATTGGTGCTTTAGTGCCGCCGTTCAAAGCAACTAAGCCATACTAGGCGCAAACAAAAAGCGATTGGGCGATACGAGGCCCGTTTTGACCGCATACATGACAATTCCCGCGGTGTTCTTCACACCGAGTTTAGCCATAATGTTTTTGCGATGCGTATTAATGGTGTGCTTACTAAGAAACAGTAACTCGGCAATTTGCTCGTTGGTCTGGCCCTCGGCGATCAATGTAATGATTTCGTTTTCACGTTCAGAGAGCGTGATGGGGCCACAATTGAACTCTTCGGTGTTGAGTTCCGAGATATCAATGTTGGCTTTTTGAATGGTTTCTAAAATTTGCCCACAAAAAAATTGCTTGCCTTGCGCAGTTTCTTTGACTGCATCTATGATTTCGGCAAGCTCACAATCTTTTTTGACATAACTCGTGACACCAGATTTCAATGCATCTATCAAAATAGGTGCATGCTGCGCTTCGGTAATGGCTACAAAACGAAGGTCTTTGAATTTACTGAGCGCTTTAGGAACGATATCGATGCTAAAACCATGGGCAGTGAAGTCAATGAGCACTACATCGGCGCCAAAATTTTTAAGTTGGGCTAGTAATTCTTCTTCGTTGCGTGCTTCGCCAACAATTGATATGCCTGCTTGGGCGGCCAAGATGGTTCGTAGACCAAAACGGATCAATTCGTTGCTATCGGCGAGAATGACTTGCATCTTATTTAGAATTATTCTACACAAAGGTACATCCAAATTTGAATTCCTCAAGCTATTTACAGCAATTTTTCTAATGAAATGTATAACAAACAAAAAGGGCCTTAACTTTGCCTCATGAAAACGGAAGTAGGAACAGATATTGGCAGTGCACTTACTTTGCTTCAAATGGGGCAGCAAGTTGCGATACCGACCGAAACCGTTTACGGCTTAGCAGCCGATGCCAATAATGAAGATGCAGTTCTTGGCATTTTTAGTGCAAAAAGAAGGCCGCATGCCAACCCACTCATACTCCATTTTGCGCAATTAGACCAAGCGCTTGCGTACGTTCAAGATTTTCCAGACATTTTTAAAAGTTTAGCGGAGCATTTTTGTCCGGGGCCACTCACGTTTATTGTTCCCAAAAGCAGTTTGGTCAGCGCGCTCATAACAGGCGGCCAAGAAACCGTAGCCATTCGATTTCCGAAGCATCCCATGATACAACAGTTGCTCAAAGACCTCGGCAGACCACTGGCCGCACCAAGCGCCAATTTATACGGTCAACTGAGCCCTACAACTGCTACGCACGTATTTGCTCAATTACAAGGGCGCATCCCTTACATTTTAGATGGTGGCGCTTGTACAGAAGGCCTTGAATCGACGATCATTGGCATGACTGATGAACGCGTTCAGATTTATCGTTACGGGAGTATCACACCTGAACAACTTGCCGCGCATTTAGGCTACACACCTGAAGCTAAAGTTCACGAACACGGCGGCGTTCGAACCAGCGGTATGGTGAAATACCATTATGCCACACAAACGCCATTGTTCCTCGGTATCAAACCACAAGAAAATTCGGAGCAAGTGCTACAAATATTACTACAAGACGATCCAAAAATTGCTGCGCCCAAAATGATCTTAAGTGAGCGCGGTAGTTTGGTTGAAGCCGCACAAAATTTATACGCCGTCTTGCACCTTGCCGATCAGAAAGGCCTACAACGCATTTTTGTAGAAACTTTCCCTGACGAAGGCCTAGGCGCAGCCATGAATGACCGCCTCAGCAGAGCTGCAGCCAAATTTCAATAATGATCATATTCAAAGGCCAGCGGTTTTAAAGCCTTGATGATTCACAGTATAGGCTAGATTTCCTATTTTTTTAACCAAAAAAAAGGCCCCGAAGTCGGAGCCTTTTAAATATGTGTATTGAGCGGACTCAATTATTTCATGTGACGACCATAACGGTTCTTGAACTTATCGATACGACCAGCTGTATCGACAAACTGAGCGATACCCGTAAAGAATGGGTGTGATTTATGAGAGATATCTAACTTCACAAGTGGGTACTCGTTGCCGTCTTCCCAAGAAATAGTTTCTTTAGTTTCTGCACATGAAGGACAGATAAAAGAGTAGTCGTTAGACATATCTTTGAAGACAACTAGTCTGTAATCTGATGGGTGGATATCTTTTTTCATTTTTATTACTGTTTCGGAAAATGGATTGCAAAGATACGCATTTCTAATTCAAAAACAAGAAATTTAGCAGCAAAAGAAAAAAAAGTCGATTTGTATAGTAGTTTTGTAAGCAATAGTTCGCCATGCGTCAAGAATTTAATGCTTCATTGTCCCACCTTGAGCTCAAGGATAACCGCTTGCATTCATTGCTCGAACTGACCAATGCCATTAATGCCAACCTGGCCACAGATCAACTCTATCGCATCTTTACCTTCATCATAAAAGAGCAGCTCAACTTTAGTCGCTTTGCTTTATTGATGGCGCATGAAGAATGGGAGCTGGCCGCCAAAAGTGGTTACAAAGGAAAGATCACCGCAGCTGACCTAGCGCAAGAACTACAACGCTTCAAAGACATCACACTTGTAGAATCGTCAAATAGCCCCCAATTAAAAGATTTTCAGGCTGTGATTCCGATCTTTCATCAAGACCGCGCCTTGGCTTTTTTACTATTGGCCACACCCGGAAAAACTGAATTCTTAGAACCGCAGCATTTCTCATTTGCCCAAACCCTGACTAATATTTTGTCAGTTGCGATTGAGAACAGACGACTGACCAAACAAAACCTCATCAAAGAGCGCATTTCAAAAGAACTTGAATTGGCCTCTGAGATGCAAAAGTTGTTATTCCCTCAGGAACTGCCCTCCAATAAAAAAATGGACCTCTCCGGACGTTACATCCCAAGACATGCAATTGGTGGAGACTACTACGATTTCATCCCGCTTGGCGATGAAGAGTATATCATTTGTATTGGCGATGTCAGTGGTAAAGGCATCACAGCCGCAATGCTAATGGCCAACTTTCAAGCAACCATCCGTACTTTATTCAAATACCAACGCTTTGAAATGAGTTTTCTGATGGAGGAACTCAACAAAATTGTAATGAAAAGTGCCAAAGGTGAAAAATTCATCACCTTTTTCATTGCGCATTACAACGCCTATACGCGCCAATTAACTTATGTCAATGCCGGACATAACCAGCCTTTTGTCTTGCACGGAAAAAATGTCACGCTGCTCACAGAAGGATGTATTGGTTTAGGAATGCTCGACGAACTCCCTTATGTGAATGTCGGGAAGTTGATCTTACAACCCAAAACAACGATAGTACTTTTTACGGATGGCGTGGTCGAGCTAGAAAACGAAGCCGGAGAAGCTTTTGGACTAGAACAACTCATCAAGCAAGTAAAGGCTTTTGCGCCATTGAAAATGGAAGACATGAACAACCTGATTTTTTCGAAGTTAGAGGAATGGAAAGGCAACTTGCCTTACGTAGACGACACCGCAATTTTCAGCTGTAAATTTTTCTAAGCTTTCTTCAAAGCCCCAAAACTCCATTTGAAAGAAAACAAATGAGTGAAATAGGCACTGCCCCCAAGTCCGAGCCGGGTAAACGCGTAATCAATTTGCCATTGCTTGAGCGCCAAACCAACGCCCATATGAGGTTGCATGCTCAGCTTTTGAACTGATGATAAATCAGTGTAGTATTGCAATTGAGACAAACCGGTTCTAAAAACCAATTTTTCGTCATACTGCACAAATAAACCGGCACGTTGATCTAAGGAAAAAACGGCGCCTGACAACAAGGTGTTGCGTGGGCCATCTGTGGTTAACTCGAGGTCTATTGCACCGCCAATTCTTAATTTCTTGGCAGTAATTGGCCAAGATCCACTTGAACCAAGAATCATGCGGGGTAACATTTGTTCCACCCCATTTTGCGGCAATTCATTATTTGTCTCGAGGAGTGTTTGCTGCATTTCTGGCGATAAATCGTAGGTCCAGACGCTGAATGTACTAGTGGCATCACGCAACATGAGGCCAAATGAAAGGTTTTTGGTTGGTTTGTATTGAAGTCCTGCATCTAGTCCAAAACCAATTGCTTTTGCAAAATCACCGATGTGTCTGTAAAGTACCTTGGCACTGAAGCCCATAGTAAGATTCTTGAGGCGTGTCGGACGCGCTAAGGAACCAATGAATGCGTAGTCAGCAGCATTGAACTGTTGCAACTGACTGTAGTCGATGTTGCCATTGTTGTCGATGAGCTGGGTGGTGTTGTAAATGTTGTCGATTCCCAAGCGTAGCATATTGATGGAAACGACATTATTTCCGTTCAATTTACGGGATACCCCAATGTAATCTTGAGCAGCAATGCCCCCGAAGTAAGCGGCGTGCATGCCCGAAATTTCTGTTTGCTGCACTTGCTGACTCAGGCCCGCAGGATTCCAAACACCCGCCAACACGCCAGAAGTCTGGCCCACCACGGCAGAACCCATCCCTAGTGCATCGGCACCGACACCCATGTTGAGGTATTCATTGGCGTACTTTGGATTAAAGTCTTGGGCATGCAAGCCAAGAACACAAGAAAAAGCGAAGAATACGGCGCAGAAATTATCAAACATGAGACAAAAACTCAAAATTGCACAAAAAATTGTGTTTTCTAGGTACTTTTACAAAAATGTCTCGCATGTTTGGAATTGCTAACCTAATTACCGCGCTCAATTTATCAGGAGGAATTTGCTCCATTGTTTTCAGCCTGAGTGGCCGCCTAGATTGGGCCATTTATGCCCTTGCAGCCTCTGCACTTTTTGATTTCCTCGATGGCTTTGTAGCCCGCATGACCAATTCAAACGGAGAACTTGGTAAGCAGCTCGATTCCTTGGCTGACCTCGTTAGTTTTGGGGTGGCACCAGGTATTTTCATGTTCGTTATGATCATTATTGGCATTGACACTTCTAACCTCATGCCCAACGCAGAAGGCATGAAAGCATACCATGGCGTGGCCAGCGAATATGTGGTAGCACAACTCATCGATTGGAAGGCTGCTTTTTTCTATGGCCGAGACAACGCTTACAATGCCTCGATCAAATTCTTGCCTTTCGTTGCGCTGATCATCCCTTTCTTTGCCATGTTTCGTTTGGCTAAATTTAACCTTGATCAAAGGCAATCAGACAGATTCATTGGTGTTCCAACCCCTACAGCCACCATTTTCTTTAGCTTCTTCCCACTTTATTTTTGGTTTGAAATCTCAAATTGGGGACATCAAGCCAGTTGGATATATTCACTTTTTGATTGTTACTCGCTTGCCGCCATCGCAGTATTGTTTTCTTTATTAATGGTGAGTGAATTGCCACTTCTTGCCTTGAAATTTAAAGACTTTAGCTGGAAATCCAACCCTTACCGCTACTTATTGCTTGGCATATCGTTGATAAGTATTCCATTATTTTTGATTTGGGCCATTCCAATAATTGTACTTTTGTACTTGCTTTTATCACTTATTGAAAATTTTCAATTTAAAAAACATGAAATTCAAAGCTGAAATCGACGTCATGCCACTAGACGCCCTACTTGACCCTCAAGGAAAGGCGGTTACTAACTCAATGAAAAATATTGGTCTTCCGGAAATTGAAGGCGTTCGTATTGGTAAACACATCCGTCTATTTGTCGAAGCTGCCAATAAAGAAGAAGCAAGCCAAAAGGTCGATACCGCCTGTAAAAAGATGCTCGCTAACCAAATTATGGAGAGCTATTCTTTTGAGCTCAGCGAAGCTTAATCATGAAAAAAGGTTTCAGGACCTTTCAACCTCAAATCAATACCTGGGATACGCAATTGCATTTCCCAACACCACTGCATTTTATCCATGAGTGGCGCCTTCAAATTGACGAAGCACAAGCTCAATTTGCGGCACTTTCTATTGCCCAACGCGCTCAATTTTTAAATGATTTAGCTGCAAACTTCCTGAATGCCAAAGCTGCTATTTCAAAAATTTATCAGCAAGAAAGCGGTTTGTCTAGCGAACGCTTTGAGGCAGAATTTGAACGTACGCAGCGCACCATTTTGATTTTTGCCCATCACATTTTAAAAGTAGATTGGCAAAAAACAGAACGCTCCGAAACCGAAAACATCCAATTTTCAAAAGAAACCTTACCACTCGGAGCCATCCTTGTATTAGGGTCTTCTAATTTCCCACTGGCCTACTCTACCCTTGGCGGTGACACCATTGCTGCGTTGGCCGCAGGGTGTTGCGTCGTACTCAAAGCACACCCCATGCATGCGGGTACGAGTAGCGTTGTAGCGCAATGCATGGCGCAAACACTCCAACAATGGGCACTTTCCCCATTTGTTTTTAGCCATGTATTAGATGATTCCTATCATTGGGCCTGTACATTTGCCCAAGAAAGCGCCATCAAAGCCATTGGTTTTACCGGAAGCATCAAAGGTGGGAGGGCTTTAATGGACCTCGCTGCAGCGCGCCCTGACCCAATTCCTGTTTTTGCTGAAATGGGCAGCTTAAACCCTGTTATTATTACACCAAATCAAAACCAAGGAGCACTCGAGCAAATTGCCCAAAAATTAGCCGCCTCGATCTACACGGATGCTGGGCAATTTTGCACCAAACCCGGTTTAATCTTGGTACAAGCACAAGAAACAGTCGCATTTGAAAGGCTACTGCTCAAAGAATTGGCGCAATTACCTGCCACACCAATGCTGCATCCTGATATACATGCCAAATTTGAAGCCAGAAAAAGGCAAGTTTTTCAATGCAAAGGATTTACGCATTCCGAAAATCAAGAAGCACTAGAAGGTATTTTTGCGCGTTGGGGCATCGCAAAAACGCAGCTCCAAGATTTATTCAATGCGCCTACCGCCCTTGAAGAAGTATTTGGTCCGTTTGCCATTGTTTGTAGCTACGAAAATCTTGCTGATCTGACAAAATTATTCAATATCCTCGGTGGGCAACTGACGCTCTCATTATTCACAAATGCAGCGCAAACCAATCCTGAACTGCTTTTTGCTGCACAAAAAATAGCGGGTCGCATCATCATCAATGGAGTGCCAACGGGTGTTCGGGTGCTCGAAACCATGCAGCACGGTGGCCCTTACCCCGCAAGTAGCGATACCCGATTTACAGCAGTTGGACCCGACAGCATCAAGCGATTCACCAAAGAAATCTGTATGCAAGTGCACGACGCTTTGTGAAAAATAAAAAATTGTTCCGATTGAATTTAACTCGATAAGGGTCTTCCACTCAAACACCGGAAATCTTTGTATTTTTGAATTACAAAACTTTTTCAAATGGAAAATCAACCAACAGCTCCAAAATCAAATAGTTTCTATTTTGTTTTCATCTTCCTTTTACTCGCTGGTTTGGCAGGCCTGACCCTCGCTTGGTCCAGACAACGAGCAGCACTCAACACTTGTAAAAATAGCAACGCCGAATTACTTGCCGACATGGCCGATATGGAAAGTGCGCTTTCAGGATATACCGGAACCATGAAACAAGATTTAAAATCAGACCTGCAACAGATGTTGCGCAATTACAACAAACTCATTGAAAAGGACGCCAGTAAGGCCGATAGCCTCAATGCACAAAAAGCACAAATCACCGACCTCCTCAGAAAACTAGACCGCTCCAAACTCACTGCCCGCGACCTCGTCAAGGCCAGAAAAGAGAATGAAACCTTGCGTTCGATCATGCGCAGTTATGCCCGTACCATTGACTCTTTAAACACACTCAACATCGACCTCGGTAGCCGCCTCGAAGAAACCAATGTCAAACTCACCAACACATCCACAGAGCGCGACACCTATAAAAAACAAGCAGAAGAATCGCAACAACAAATCAAGAAAGGCAGCAAGCTTCAGGCCTACAACTTTAAATCTGAGGCACTCAAACAACGCGTCAATAATACAATGGAAGTGACCGACCGCGCTAAAAACGCCGTGCAATTCAGAAGTAGCTTTACACTCTCGGAAAACGTTTTAACGAGCGCTGGTAAAAAATATGTTTACATGCAAATTGTCGGGCCAAACGGAGAAGCGCTTCAGGCCAGCAGTAATTTCGTAACAGAAACAGAAAGCGGGAGTGTTGCTTATACACAGCGCAAAGAAATCGATTACCAAAACCAAGCCCTAGACC
>JBIPMW010000207.1:0-3295 GCA_044376455.1 Crocinitomicaceae bacterium
TATTCCAATTACCGTAGGCCGCGACAAAAGCATCAAACTGATACAAGAAGCCAATAAGGGTTCCAAAATCATTGGTGTGGTTTCCCAAAAAAATCAAGATGTAGAAGCACCTCAATTTGCTGATCTTCATCAAATTGGCACGGTTGCTCAAATCATCCGCTTGCTCAAAATGCCAGATGGCAGTTCTACGGTCATTATTCAAGGGAAACGTCGTTTTGAGATGCTGCAAGCCACCCAAACCGAACCTTACATGAAAGCCAAAGTCAAGGTGCTTTCCGAAAAACCACTTGACCCCGCTAATAAAGAACTCGAGGTGATGTTCAGCACCATCAAAGATTTAGCGCTGCAAATCATCAGAGAAAGTCCGAATATTCCATCTGAGGCACAGTTTGCAATTGGAAACATCGATAGCCCCACTTTCCTCGTGAATTTCATCTCATCTAACATGAATGCCGACGTCTCGAAAAAACAAGCGATGCTTGAAGAGATGGACATGAAAAAACGCGTTCTGTTAGTCTTAGAGCACCTCACTGCAGAAGTGCAATTGCTCGAAATGAAAAACGAAATTCAGAACCGTGTCCGCAAAGACCTCGACAAACAACAGCGCGAATACTTCTTGCATCAGCAAATGCGCACCATCCAAGACGAACTCGGAGATAATCCGCAAATACAGGATGTCCGCGAATTAGAGCAGCGTGCAACCCTCAAAAAATGGGACGAACGTGTGGGCAAGCTTTTTCAGAAAGAACTCGACAAGCTTCAACGCATGAATCCGCAAGGCGCCGAATATACGGTTCAACTGAACTACCTCGATTTATTACTCGACCTTCCTTGGGGAGAATTTACCAAAGACCTGCTCGATCTCAAGCGCGCCAAGAAAATCCTAGAGCGCGATCATTTTGGCCTTGAAAAAGTCAAAGAACGCATTTTAGAGTATTTGGCCGTATTGAAATTAAAAGGCAACATGAAAGCGCCTATTTTATGTTTCTATGGCCCTCCGGGTGTTGGTAAAACGTCATTAGGTAAATCTATCGCAGAAGCATTAGGTCGCAAATATGTGCGCATGTCTTTAGGTGGCTTACACGACGAAGCTGAAATCAGAGGGCATCGCAAAACCTACATTGGTGCCATGCCTGGTCGCGTTATTCAGAACCTCAAAAAGTCCGAAACCGCAAACCCTGTGTTTGTCCTTGACGAAATCGATAAGCTTGGGCGCAGCAATCACGGCGACCCCTCTTCTGCCCTTCTCGAAGTGCTCGACCCCGAACAAAACGGCAACTTCTATGACAACTACGTAGAAACTGAATTCGACTTATCCAAGGTGTTATTTATTGCTACAGCCAATAACTTAGCACAAATTCAAGGGCCTTTGCTCGACCGCATGGAAATCATTGAGGTCAATGGCTACACCCTTGAAGAAAAAGTTGAAATCGCCAAAAGACACCTTTTACCAAAGCAATTGGCTGCACACGGCATTACCAAAAAAGAATTAGAAGTCGATAAGAAAATTTGGCAAAAACTCATCGAGAGCTACACCTTTGAATCTGGTGTCAGAGGCCTCGATAAATTAGTAGCCAAATTGGTGCGCAACAGAGCCCGTCAAATTGCCATGGAAGAATCCTTTGAAGTACCATTGCGCGAACAAGACCTCTTTGACTTTTTAGGTGCAGGCCGCTCGCGCACCAAATACGACAACAATGAAGTAGCAGGGGTTGTAACTGGTTTGGCCTGGACGGCAGCAGGCGGCGACATCTTGTTTATAGAATCCTTGATTTCAAAAGGTGTCGGAAAGCTCACACTTACTGGGAATTTAGGTGACGTAATGAAAGAATCTGCGGTCATTGCACTTGAGTTCTTAAAAAGCAATCACGATCTGCTTGATCTAGATGCAGCCTTATTTAGCGCTTATAACGTACACATTCACGTTCCTGAAGGAGCCACACCAAAAGACGGCCCAAGCGCAGGTATCACCATGCTCACAGCTTTAGCCTCTCTGTTTACCCAAAGACGCGTGCGTAAAAACTTAGCAATGTCGGGTGAAATTACACTCAGAGGCGAAGTCTTGCCGGTGGGCGGCATCAAAGAGAAAATCTTGGCTGCAAAAAGAGCCGGGATCAAAGAAATCATTTTGTGTACCAAAAACAAACAAGACATAGACGAAATTCCCGCACAATACCTTAAAGGCTTGCAATTTCATTTTGTAGAAAAAATGCAACAAGTGCTCGACATCGCTCTTCTGAACGAAAAAGTCAAAGACCCTAAAAAACTAGAAGTCAGTACAGTAAAATGAGCTTAATTCCTGAGCATCTCATAGTTTTTGATGGCGTTTGTGTGCTTTGCAATCGTTTTACAAATTATGTAATCAAAAATGACAGTGCGCAGGTGTTCTACTTTACGAGTTATCAAAATCTTCAAGATAACGCTGCTGATTTTCAGCTTGTTTTACCCAAAAATCTAGATAAAAGCATCGCTTATTATCGACAAAAAAGCTGCTACCAAGGTTCTACCGCTATTCTAATGATCTACAAGGATCTTTTTCCTTGGTTCCATTGGTCTCAGCTTGGGTGGTTTTTGCCGCGTTTCTTGCGCGATTTCTTTTATTCAAGGGTTGCTAATAAGCGATATACATGGTTTGGGCGCTTAGCTAGTTGCCCTATTCCAGCTAAAGAAATCCAGCACCGATTTTTGTAAGCCCCTTTTTATTCTTAAATTGTGGATTCAAAAATATCCGCATGTTCAAGCCATATTCTTACCTCTTACTTTTTACCCTACTATTTTGCCATACACTGAAGGCACAACAAATGCCTAAACCTTCAGCGCACGAAATCAGCACCTTACCTGCTTGGGCAAAACTTATGTATGCAGATCATCCAAATATTTTTGAGCTTAGAAATGCTTATGAAGCTTTTTATGTGCTGCATCCGTTTGAAAAAAACTACCACACTCAATATTACAAGCGCTTCATGCGCAAGGCTCAATATGCAGTCAATGAGCAAGGATTTCTTACAATGCCAAGCGCAAGCGATCTTGCTCAACAAAACAATGCCTACCTTAAAAAACAAGCACAGCAAACCAAGGCAAGTAACTGGAGCGTGATTGGGCCGATTACTAATTTCCAAGATGGAGCCACTCAAGGGTCTGGACAAACAAATGTCTATGCTTTTGATCAATGTGAAGCACAGCCTAATATTTGTTATTGCGGTACAGAACCCGGTGAAGTTTACAAAAGCAGCAACGGTGGCAATAACTGGACGTTAGTGTCCAAAACACTCGATTTTGGAAGTGGTGTTTCGGC
>JBIPMW010000036.1:0-12636 GCA_044376455.1 Crocinitomicaceae bacterium
TAAATAGCGATCAATCAATTGACTCTCTTTTATTTTGAGCGCTTTAGCCATTCTCCTTATGTCGGGCTGTCTGAAAATAGGGCTGGTGGTTTTGCAGCAGTTGGCACAGGCTAAGCAATCGCGTTTGGCAAACTCTTTTTGATGCGCATCGTGAAAACGTTGGTCAAGGTCTCTGGGTTTTTGCTTGTTCCATTTTCCGAGTAATTGCTTATTTACCTTGAAATTGGTTTTGGCAAGTTCTAAAAGCGCTTTGTCGTTGGCTGAAAGGTGGTTCATTTCGGGTTTGTGCTAACTTTGTACGAAGATACAATCAATATGGAATTTCCGCAGTTTAGAAAGCTAAAGAATAGCAAGTCTTATTACCGCATCGATTCAGATCTTGATTTTACAGAATTGCAACAAGTCGGTAGCAAATGGTTCAAATATGAATTTACAGCGACGCAATTTCCAGATAAAATCAAGCTTCAAGAACTGCTGCAGCAACAAGACCCGTATTTGGCAATCTCGGCAAGCGACTTTCAAACCATTCTTGAACATATTTAAACAAACACCTTTTTTGAACGTTTCGACACTATGAAAAATACAGCACTCATCACCGGCGCATCGTCCGGAATCGGAAAAGAACTTGCCAGAATACATGCCGCCAAAGGCCGAGATTTAATTTTGGTAGCCCGCAGAAAGGAATTATTACAAGAATTGAAAGAAGAGCTTGTCAAGAAATACAATGTCGAAGTGCAGGTCATTCAAAAAGACCTCAGTGTGGTAGGGTCTTCACAAGAATTATACGATGAAGTTGTCAAAAATGGCTGGCAAGTTGATTACTTATTCAACAACGCTGGTTTTGGGGGTAAAGGTGCTTTTTTAGACCGTGAACTCGAAGCTGATGTGGTGATGGTGCGCTTGAATGTCATGACCTTACTGAAATTAACGCATCTTTTCGGAAAAGACATGAAGGCCCGTGGTAAAGGGAAAATTCTACAAACAGCCAGTACCGCTGGTTTTTTACCAGGCCCTTATCAAAACACTTATTTTGCAACCAAAGCCTTTGTAGTGTCTCATACCAAAGGCTTGGCTCATGAACTCAAAGGCTTTGGCGTAACCGTTACAGCACTTTGCCCAGGGCCGGTAGCCACGGAATTTGCACAAGTGGCAGGTTTTGGTGGTTCTCAAATGTTCGACGGCGCAGCAAGCGCCCAAAAAACAGCGCAAAAAGCATATGCGGCCATGGAAAAAGGTAAAACCATTTTTATCTCTGAATTAAAGTTTGCCTTTTTGATCCGTGTTTTAATGCCTTTTATGCCACTCAGCATTACTTCTGCAATCATCGCTAAAATGCAGCAATCATAAAGCATTTCTTTGTAGTTTTGTTGTCATGATGAGTATTCCACTCTTTTTAAGCGATGTAGCTGGCTCTGAGGTCATGGTCATTGTTTTGGTGGTCTTGTTGTTCTTCGGTTCGAAAAGTGTCCCGGGTATTGCTAAATCTTTGGGGCAGGCGCTTTATCAAATCAGAAACGCCTCTAACGAATTACAACAAGAAATACGCAAGTCAGGTGAAGACATTAAAAAAGACCTCAACATACAAAATGTCTTGAAAGAAACTGAAGAGTCCCTCACGCAGCCCCTCGATCAAATGTATACGGACCTCGACAACACCATCCATTACGGGAGCATGCCTAAGCAAGTCAAGCAGCAAGTAACAGCGGGTAATCCAATCATTGAAACGCCAGCGATATCAGACGAACCTAATTTGGATCGAACCCACACAAATACACAATCATGATCAAAGTCGGTATTATCATGGGCAGTAAATCAGACTGGCCAATCATGCAAGAAGCTCAAAAAATTCTTTTCGAATTTGGTATTGAAACTGAAGCTGAGGTGGTTTCAGCACACCGCACACCTGAAAAAATGGTGTCTTATGCTAAAAATGCGGCTTCTCGCGGAATTCAGGTAATCATTGCAGGGGCTGGTGGTGCCGCACATTTACCGGGCATGACCGCCTCCATGACACCACTGCCAGTCATTGGTGTTCCGATCAAATCTTCGAATTCAATAGACGGCTGGGATTCCATTCTCAGTATCTTACAAATGCCCAATGGTATTCCGGTAGCCACCGTAGCACTCAATGCAGCAAAAAACGCTGGTATCCTGGCAGCTCGCATCATCGGCGCAACCAATCCTGAAGTACAAGCCAAACTTGTCTCGTATGCAGCTCAGATGGAAAAAGATGTTCTGAGCTCTGATTTAGATAACTGATCTTACCTTTATTCGTAAAGCAAATATTTTTTACGAATCGCTAAGAATTCTTTAAGTCCTGGTTGCCAGGTTTCTCTGATTTCTTTGGCAGACCATCCTTTTTCGAGTTGTTCTTTCAAAGATGCGGTTCCGGCTAAACGATTGAAAAATGCAGGTTGGTCAATGAATACATTGGTATCTCCGAGTAAATCACGGGCATTGATCAAATAAGTGAGGTTGATTTCATAACTTCTTTTAACCGTACTGCTGCGAAGGTCATAACCCTGACAAAGTTTATTCATATGCAAGGGGCTTTTGGCACCAATTGTCGGGATAGGCATAAATTGATAAGCCAGCGCTGGAAACTTCGGGTGGCCATACACTTCAAAAGGTTGATCCGTTCCGCGCCCCACACTGATGGTGGTCGCCTCAAATAAGCACAAGCTCGGATACAAAGTAATGGCTGCATCGGTTCTTAAATTAGGCGAGGGCGCGACCGGCAGCGTATACTTTAGTTTGTGTTTGTAGTTTTTGCACGGGATTACCCAAAGGCTGCAACGAATGCCTTTGTGCAACCATCCTTCGCCATTGATCATCATGGCATACTCACCGATGGTCATGCCGTAAACAATCGGAACTGGGTGCATGCCAACAAAAGACTTAAACTGCGGTTCCAAAACTGGGCCATCAACATAATGTCCATTCGGATTGGGGCGGTCCAGTACAACCAATTGCTTTTTGTTTTCCGCACAGGCCTCCATCACGTAGTGTAATGTTGAGATGTAAGTGTAAAAGCGAACCCCAACATCTTGGATGTCATAAATAACGATATCGACATCGTACAACTGTGCATCTGTTGGCTTTTTATTAGATCCGTATAACGAGACTAGCGGAATACCCGTTTTTTCATCAATGCTGTGGCTGACGTGTTGCCCTGCATCGAGGTCGCCCCGAAAACCGTGCTCGGGTGAAAACACCTTAATGACCTGAAGTTGCAGCGCCAATAAGGTATCTACGAGGTGTACGCCGTTGACAACTGAGGTTTGATTACTGACCACTGCAATGCGTTTATTTTTCAAAGAGTCTACAAAAAGATGCAAGCGATCAATCCCTAAGGATGGGCTCTGAAGTGTAGGCTTTTGAGTGGTGTGCTGTACCGCAGTTATCTGACTGACTTCTATGGAATCTTCTTCAATGACAATAGTCTCTGCAATGGGCAATGAAATGGTTTTGGGTTGTTTGTTTTGTAGGAGGTTGCAAGAAACGAGTAAAATTGAAGCAAGGACCCCCCAAGCCAAAAGCTTTGTGTATTTTTGAAGAGTAAAAAATGAATTTTTGTCTTTTGAACGTTTCATATCATCTAGGCTGATCAGGCAAAAACACCTTGGTTTGCAACGTACCAAACCAATTGTGCGCATTTCCATCATTAGTATTGCTTTGGCAATATTAGTGAATAGTTTAACATTGGCCATCGTGGAGGGCTTTCAACAAGAAATAAAAGCCAAGATTATTGGCTTCAATGCGCCTTTTTTTATTTCCAAAGCGGGTTCAGCCCATATTTTTGAAGCGGAGCCCATCGATAAACGCATACCTTTTCTTGAAGAAATCAATGCAGTTAAAGGCGTAGCTTGTTTGCAAGCAGTGGCCTTCAAGCCGGCCATGTTGCAATCTCAAACATTTTCGGATACGATTAAAGTACTGCAGACAAAAGATTCAATCGTTCAAAGACAAGATATTTTTGGCGTCATGTTTAAGGGCGTTGACGAAAACTACTCTTTTGATTTTCTTCAGAAAAACCTCGTTAAAGGGCGCTTGCTCAATACCTCCAAACAGGACGAAATCGTAATTTCGAAAGCCATTGCTCAAAAATTAAACTACGCACTCAACGATGTCGTCTCGGTTTATTATGTCAAAAACCAACCTATTCTCAAAAAAATGAAGGTGGTTGGTATCTATGAAACAGGCTTTGCTGAGTACGATCAAAAATTAGTTTATGCCAGCTTGCCGGCAGTTCAGCAAATGAACGACTTTGGCACCAGTATTACATTGAGGCCACTTTTTGATGACAAGCAATTAACAATTGCAGCTGAAGTACAGGGTGATGCTGAAAAATTGATATTAGATTGGGGTGTAGGTCCGGAGATGTATACCGCATACCGGGTTGCGGCTTTAAAAGACACCACTTATCAAGTAAAAGCACTAAAAGTCAACGCATCAACTGGCGTTATTGAACAAATCGATCAAGCACAACTGACCATTCAAGCTCCTTGCCCAATTACTTATACTGACCTCATTCTGGACGAAGCAGGGCAACCCATATTTCTGATCGATGGCACCACGCATCAGGCCATTCAAACCAAATATGGTCCGGTTCATTTTTATTTTAAAGATGGCACCGGTACAAAGGCGCACTTTATTTCGGGTTATGAAGTCAATATCACTGACTTTTCAGCACTGGCGCAAGTGCAAAAAGAACTCAAAGAAATCCTTGAAATGAGGCCTTTCAACGGCTACCTTTTACAAGTCAATGCAATTCAAGACGTTGAAGCCGATCTTTTTGCTTGGTTGAGTTTTTTAGATGTCAATGTACTTATTATTGTAGTGCTGATGCTACTCATTGGGGTCATCAATGTAGGCTCCGCATTGCTCGTGCTCATTGTGTTGCGCACCCAGTTCATTGGTTTACTCAAGGCGCTCGGAGCAAATAACCGCTCCATTCGGATCATATTTTTATACCAAGCTTCTTATCTGATATTGCGCGGCCTGATCATCGGAAATTTACTGGCAGCTGCACTGATCTGGATCCAATATCAGTTCAAACCATTTACCCTCAATCCGGAGGTCTATTACATTGATGCGGTGCCGGTTGCATTTTCTTGGCTACACTTTTTGGGCATCAATGTGCTCACGTTTATTGTTTGCATGGTAGCGTTGTTATTGCCAAGTAGGGTAGTGGCAAGAATCAGCCCAATCAAAGCACTGCGTTTCCAATGATGTTTGAACTAGGACAGGAAGTCAGTTTGTTACACGAGGTGGGTGTCTTTGTTGTCAAGTCCATCGAACATCATGATTTGGTTGTCCAAGACGAATTTGGCTTTGAGCAGCGCGTCGCCATCAAGTTTGTGGTGCCAAGAAAGCCAATTGATGCCAAGGTGGTCGTCATTAAAAAAGAGGATCAATCCAGGCCAAAAACAACAAGCGGAAAAATGATTCAAGAAAGCGTCATAGACTTGCACGCAGAAGCCTTGGACTTGCCGTCAACACTCCAAACCCACGAGCTCTTGCTTGCTCAGCTCTCGGCCTTTAAGAAGTTTTGCAACCTGCAATACCAGCAACGTACAACCCGTTTCAAGGTCATACACGGTGCAGGAGAGGGCAGGCTTAAAAAAGAAATAGGCCTTTTGGTCAACTCCAAAGCCGGCTTACAAATGCACGATGCGCAATGGCACAACGGTCAGGTTGGGGCGTCATATATTGAGATGAAGCTCAGTAAGTTTGAACCTTTCTGATGGCCAGTGCTCAGTGTTGAACCGCTCCTGGTTGCTCTTTTCTGAGCTTAAAAATCCAGTCAAAGTAACCCACGTAGTGCGCAGCAAAATAACCAAGTCGTTTGCTTTGATTGGCAGGAAAGCCTATTTGAAAACGCTTCGGTAGGCCACTCATTTTAACTTGCGGAGCCACGCCATCTTGCTCGCACAACGCATGCCTGTGTTTGCCATGCAGCACGGTGCCGTATTGCCAAACCTGCCGCCAATGTCGGATGTCAAAACGCCTGCCATTGGCATTTTCAGGGGCAAGTGCATAATAATTGGCAAATTGTATATGATTTTTGAGCACCGCCGCCATTCCACAGAAATAGGCATGCCCCATGCTATGGCTCACGACATAAAGCGTGTCATTTGCCGAAAAATCAGCTAAGCCTTGAATTTCTTGTAAGAAATTTAGTGCGGCCAATTTCCCTGCGCGATAGCGCTTTAAAAATCCTTCTCTATTGGATTGCGTGGCCAAAAGATCATAGGTGCGTATCTTTTGGTTTTCAGTAAGTGTGGTCGTGTAGCAATGGTGTTTTTGAGCAGCACAAGGCTGAGGATAAACACTGGCTTTGCTGGCAAAATTTAAAATATTGCGGTGGTTGGAGGTCTCGATGGAATGATGCCCGTCGGCATAACACACGAGGTCGGGCTGGATGCGTTGAATAAATTGCTGCACCATTTGCCCGTTTTTTGGCCAGTAATCAAAAGCATCTGAACGCCAGATGAGGTTCTTGGAATTCGGATGCTCCAAACCTTTTTGTAAAATTTGGTCCTTGACCTTATCTAAATTTTGAGAGGAAGATACGGGCCTGTAGCCATTGACAAACAATAAAATGCGCTTCGCAGGATTTTTTAGTGCTGCTTCTTGAATGTATATTTTTTGACCGTTGGGATGGTAAAGTGCTGTATGAACATTTCCTTTTTTATCCTGTTTTTCAATGACGATATATTGCGATTTGGCCCGTATGATTTTCAGGCTACCTTCAACTTTTTTCCATTTTAAAAATTGACTCGAATGTAAAAAATGGAGTTGTTGGGTGTCGTCCATTTTGAAATACAATACCGCATGTTCGCGTTGGGTGTGCCATTTCTTACCATCTTTAATATACAGCTGAAAACACAGTTTGCTGGTTTGCTGCGCTTCAAACATGGCTGGGTTTTCGAGGGCTTTTTTGAGTTGGGTTTTAGTTTGGCCCTTGAGCGCATGAATTTGATGATAGCGAAAATGAATCTGGGTTTCGTAGTAGTCTATGACCAAGAACACCCCAATATTTCCGAGCACTAAAAACAACCATAAAGTCAGTTTAAGCAAACGCAAAGACCAGCGCTTGAAGAATTTACTTTCTGCGATAAGCCGATTGATTTTTCTGAAACTGAGTATTTGTAATAAGATACTCAGGCCCAGTGCAATCAAATGCAAAAGCGTGATATTGTAACCCAACCAATGCCCGTAAATGGTAAATAAAGGGTTGTTGGCGTCTAGGTAGAAATAGAAATGATTGCCTGATTCTATGAGTTCGAACGCTTGCTGAGGCGCGTTCTTGGGGTAAACAATGGTGCCATCTTTGGCTTGTTCTAAGACGAGATGGCTAACTCGGCCGTTCACCTTGTTTTAGAGGTGCATGAAGTTCTTCTTGGCAAGTAGTTCGTCTTCAGACTCGCGGTAGTCAGGGTCATCGACACAACAATCAACAGGGCAGACTGCAGCACATTGTGGCTCGTCATGGAAACCTACACACTCTGTGCATTTTTCATGAGCGATGTAATAAACATCCATGTTAACTGGCTCATATGCGAAATCTGCAGAGATGTCTTCGCCATTGAGGGTTTGGATCATGCCTTTCAAGGATGTACCGTCAGCGTATTTCCATTCAGCGCCACCTTCATAAATTGCATTATTTGGACATTCAGGCTCGCAAGCCCCACAATTAATGCATTCGTCTGTTATCATGATTGCCATAATCCGAATTTTTGTGCAAATATAATAACGACTGAGCGATTGTTTTGTGCGTTCGGTAACAAAAAAAATTAAAACCTTACTTTTGCACCGTGGAACAACAGCAAATCATCAGCGCTTTTTCGGCCCTAGGGCAAGTCTTAGAAGATTTAAGCACACAAGACAGCTCAAAATTGCTGAATCAGACAGAATTCGATCAACTCAAAGCCCTGATTGCCAAAGAGCAGCACTACAATGGCTGGTTTACACCAGCACAAATCTACATGGCGCTCGATGAAATCAGGCCGTGGCTGCATCAAGAAGCATTAGCTGCTTGGCTTGGTGCGTATTCTTTTGCACCGCAGGCTCAAACAATAGCACTCATTTTGCCAAGCAACTTGCCATTGGTGGGTTTCCATGATTTCTTGTGTGTACTGTGTTCTGGGCACAAGGCGCTCGTCAAGCTCAGTTCCGACGACGCCCGCTTGCTTCCGGCACTGGCGCAATTACTTTGCGAATTTGAACCCGCACTCAAAGAGCGCATCCAATTTGCGCCCGGAAAACTCTCCGGTTTTCATGCCGTCATTGCCACTGGTTCCAACAATGCGTTGTTGCACTTCAAAGGCTATTTTGATCAGTATCCGCATCTTTTCAGGGGGCACCGCAGTTCTATCGCCATCCTAGACGGTTCAGAAACCAAAGCTGAGCTCGAAAATTTAGGCCAAGATGTGCTGCGCTATTTTGGCAGAGGCTGCCGCAACGTGACCCAAGTGCTCATCCCCCAAGATTTTGACCTCAACCGCATCTTTGAAGCTTTGTTACCAATGGCGGAAGTCATCAATCATAAAAAATACGGCAACAACTACGATTATAACAAGGCGGTGCACTTGCTCAATTTAAGCCCCATCCTCGATAACAATTTCATTTTACTCAAAGAAAGTGAGTCTTTATTTTCTCCGCTAGCTATGTTGCATTACAAGCGCTACCAGGATCAAAAAGAAATAGAAACTTATTTAGTTGAAAATCAAAATGACATACAATGTATTGTTGGACATGCGTATTTGCCTTTCGGTGCAGCGCAGTGTCCGCAATTAAATGACTACGCAGATGGCATTGATACCATGCAATTTCTTGGTAACTTTGCCTAATGTCGCTCTTAGAAAAATTCATGATCCGTTACAAAACACCACAAGAAATTGAAATCATGCGCGAAGCTGCGCAAATTGTGAGCCGTACTTTAGGTTTGGTGGCTCAGCACATGAAGCCAGGTGTAACACCACGTTTCTTGGATCAACTTGCCGAAGACTACATCCGCACCCAAAACGCCATTCCCGGCTTCAAAGGCCTCTACGGATGTCCAAGTACCTTACTCATTTCTGTCAATGAACAAGTCGTACATGGCTTGCCAACAGACAAACCTATCCAAGATGGCGATATCGTCTCTGTTGACTGCGGCTCGTTATATCAAGGCTACTACGGCGATCACGCCTATACATTTGAAGTAGGGGAGGTTAGCCCTGAAAAACAACAGTTGTGTAAAATCACCAAAGAGTGCTTGTATCTCGGCATCGAACAAGCCACTACCGCCAATCGCATCGAAGACATCGGTTGGGCTATCCAACAACACGCCGAAGCACACGGCTATGGTGTGGTCCGAGACCTCGTTGGCCATGGTCTCGGTAAAGAACTCCACGAAGAACCACAAGTACCCAACTACGGACGTCGTGGCCGTGGCAAAAAAATCCAAAATGGCCTCACCATCGCCATCGAACCCATGATCAACATGGGCACCGAAAAGGTCGAAACCCTCGATGACAAATGGACAATCGTCACCGCTGACCGCCAACCCAGCGCCCATTTTGAGCACAACATCGCAGTCATCGATGGCCAACCAATAATTTTATCTACCTTCGATTTCATCTACGAGGCTTTGGGGTTGTAAGACTTCAGATTCTCAAATGATATTTCTAAAATAAAATTGAATCCACACAAAAAAAAAGCGCCCATCGGGCGCTTTTCTGAATATCAATAATTAGATCTTACAAGTGGATCACTTCGCCGTAGGCTGCAGCAGCGGCTTCCATGATGGCTTCAGACATGGTTGGGTGAGGGTGAACGGTTTTGATGAGTTCTTCACCTGTTGTTTCCAATTTGCGAACGGCAACGAGTTCTGCAACCATTTCGGTAACGTTGGCGCCAATCATGTGGCCACCAAGTAATTCGCCGTATTTGGCATCAAAAATGAGTTTGACAAAACCATCTTTGGCACCGGCAGCGCTGGCTTTACCAGAGGCAGAGAATGGGAATTTGCCTACTTTGATTTCGTAGCCAGCTTCTTTGGCTGCTTTTTCGGTCATGCCCACTGATGCTACTTCTGGAGAGCAGTAGGTACAGCCCGGGATGTTTCCGTAATTTAACGGCTCAGGGTGATGCCCAGCGATTTTCTCGACGCAGATAATACCTTCAGCTGAAGCAACGTGTGCGAGGGCTGGGCCAGGAACGACATCGCCAATGGCATAGTAGCCAGGGATGTTTGTTTGGTAATATTCATTGACTAGAATACGACCTTTGTCGGTGACGATACCAACAGATTCTAAACCAATGTTTTCAATGTTGGCTTGGATACCCACTGCTGAAAGCACGACATCGCATTCGATTTTTTCTTCGCCTTTGTCGGTTTTGATAGTCACTACACAACCTTTGCCTGAAGTGTCTACGGATTCAACCGAAGCGTTGGTCATGATGTTGACGCCAGCTTTTTTGAACGATTTTTCAAGTTGTTTGGATACGTCTTCGTCTTCAACCGGGACAATATTTGGGAGGTATTCAACGATTGTAACTTCGGTACCAATGGCATTATAGAAATAAGCAAATTCAACACCGATAGCTCCTGAACCAACAACTACCAATTTTTTAGGTTGGGTAGGGAGGGTCATGGCTTGGCGGTATCCAATAATTTTGTTGCCGTCTTGTGGTAGGTTAGGGAGCTCGCGTGAGCGTGCGCCTGTGGCGATGATGATGCCTTTGGCTGCGGTGTAAACGGTTTTAGCACCGGCTTCGTCTGTTACTTCTACAGATTTATTGGCCCCAATGACACCGTTGCCTTTGATGACATCAATTTTGTTTTTCTTCATTAAGAATTGAATCCCGTTGGACATGCCACTCGCAACATCGCGGCTGCGCTTGATCATGGCGCCGAAATCTGCGCTGTGGTCTTTGACAGTGATGCCGTAGTCTGCGGCGTGTTGTAGGTATTCGTAAACGTTGGCACTTTTGAGTAGGGCCTTTGTAGGAATACAACCCCAATTGAGGCAGATTCCGCCTAGTGATTCGCGTTCAACAATGGCAGTTTTTAGGCCCAACTGTGAGGCACGGATGGCCGTGACGTATCCGCCAGGTCCACTTCCAACAACGATGATGTCGTAACTCATTCTTTAGCTTTTTAAAGGACAAATTTAAGGCTTAATGTTGAAAGATGCTATCATATTAATGCTTACTTTTGTGTCGAATTCACAAATCTTATGCAAAGCCAATACCAACAAGAAGCCACGCTCCAGCAAGCCCTCGATTTAGGCCTCCGTGCCGACGAATTTGACATGATCAAAGAAATCTTAGGCAGAACACCCAATTTTACTGAAACAGCCATTTACTCCGTGATGTGGAGTGAGCACTGTTCTTATAAAAACTCCATCCTTTGGCTCAAAACGTTGCCTAAAGATGGTCCACACATGCTCGTAAAGGCCGGTGAAGAAAACGCAGGCTTGGTAGATATTGGTGACGGCTTAGGTTGTGTATTTAAAATTGAATCGCACAACCACCCAAGTGCACTCGAGCCTTATCAAGGTGCAGCAACGGGTGTTGGTGGGATCAACCGAGACATCTTTACAATGGGGGCGCGTCCAATTGCGCAGCTCAACTCTTTGCGCTTCGGAAATATTGAAGAAGCACGCACCAAGTGGTTAGTCAAAGGTGTTACTAAAGGCATCGGCGACTACGGAAACGCTTTTGGTATTCCGATTGTCGGCGGTGAAGTTTTCTTCGATGAGTCGTATAATACCAACCCATTGGTGAATGCTTTTTCTGCCGGAATCATCGATACTAAAAAAATCATTTCTGCTACTGCAAAAGGTCCGGGTAATCCAGTTTTCATTGTGGGTTCTGCAACCGGTAAGGACGGTATTGCGGGTGCTGCCTTTGCATCCAAAGATATCACTGAGGCGTCAGCCGAAGATTTACCATCCGTACAAGTAGGTGACCCATTCATGGAGAAGCTATTACTTGAGGCAACCATGGAACTTTCTCAAACCGATGCTATTGTCGGCATGCAAGATATGGGTGCTGCGGGCATTACTTGCTCCACTTGTGAAATGAGTGCAGCTGGAAGTGTAGGTATGGAAATTCACCTCGATCGCGTTCCAACGCGTCAAGACAACATGTTGCCTTATGAAATTCTTTTGTCAGAATCTCAAGAGCGCATGTTGGTGGTGGTTCAAAAAGGAAAAGAAAATATCGTCAAGGACATCTTTGACAAATGGGATCTCCACGCCGAAGAAATCGGTACAGTTACAGACACCGGTCGTATTCGCTACTACATGGCTGGCCAGTTGGTTGGCGATGTACCCGCAGAGTCTTTGGTACTCGGCGGCGGAGCACCACAATACAAAAGAGATTACGCAGAACCTGCGTATTATCAAGAATTCAAAAAATTCAACATCAACGATGTCGCTGAGCCACAAGACTTAAAAGCTGTAGCCGCGGCCATGTTGGCTTTGCCAAATATCGCTTCAAAGCGCTGGGTTTACGAACAATACGACTCAATGGTCGGCACCCGCAACATGACAACCAACCGCCCTTCAGATGCAGGGGTTGTCAATATCAAAGGCACCAACAAAGCCCTTGCCATGACCGTTGATTGCAATTCACGTTATG
>JBIPMW010000177.1:0-4139 GCA_044376455.1 Crocinitomicaceae bacterium
GAAGTACAGTGTCAAAATTGGTTTAGTGGGTAAATATGTTGAGTTAAAAGATGCTTATAAATCCATTTCAGAAGCTTTCATTCATGCTGGCGTTGCCAACCAAACCAAAGTTGAGCTTTCATGGATTCATTCAGAATCTGTTGCTGAAGAGAACGTTGCCGAAACGCTAGCAGGGCTCGACGGCATCCTTGTTGCGCCCGGTTTTGGCTCAAGAGGTATTGATGGAAAAATTGCGGCAGTTAAATTTGCGCGCGAAAACAATATTCCATTCTTAGGCATTTGTCTCGGGATGCAAATTGCTGTCATTGAATTTGCACGCCACGTGCTTGGTCTTTCTGATGCACATTCTACAGAAATGTCTGAGCAAACCAAAGCACCAGTAATTTCCATGATGGAAGAACAAAAAATGATCTCCAACATGGGTGGCACCATGCGCCTCGGTGCCTACAAATGTGAGCTCAAGCCGAACTCGAATGCCGCCAAAGCATATCAAACTATTAATATTACCGAACGCCACCGCCATCGTTACGAATTCAACAACGAATTTTTGACGCAATACGAAGCGCAAGGGATGATTGCCACTGGTAAAAATCCGGAAACAGGTCTTGTTGAAGTTGTTGAAATTCCGAACCACCCATGGTTTGTAGGGGTGCAGTTTCACCCAGAATATAAAAGTACAGTAGATGCCCCTCACCCACTCTTTGTTGGTTTTGTGAAGGCAGCGCTCAATCACCAATCAAAATAATATCATGGATCGCAATTCAACCATTGGCCTTGTCCTCATTGGTCTGATCATCACGGTTTTTTCCGTTATGAATCAACCTTCCGAAGCAGAAATCAAGGCTGCCCAACAAAAAGAAGCCAAAGCAGCGAGTAAAAAAGCTGTAAATAAAAAAAGTGCAGTTGAACCACGCCAAGCAACCAATGCTTCAACTACAACTAAGATTGCTGCTAAAGGAAGTGTCTCAAAAATTGAAAACGAAAACCTTTTAATTGAACTCAACTCAAAAGGTGGTATAATTTCAGCTGTCTATTTGAAAAAATATAAGTCTTACAAAGACTTTGACGCCAAGAAAGATGCAGCACTATGTTTATTCAAAGAAGGCGATGCCTACAATCAATTGATATTAAGCAGTACAAAGGGAAAGCTTTTTACCAAAAACTATTTGTTTGAATTGGTATCAAAATCGGCCAATAGCGCAGTGTTTGAGGCTAAATTTGCACAAGGTACCATCAGACAATCTTACAAGCTCAATCAAGGCCACGACCTCGATTATACCATTGAAGTACTTGACAACAAAGGCTTTATCCTCGACAACACTTTGTTAAATTGGGAAGCCGATTTACGCAAAACAGAACGATTGTTTTCGGAGCAACGCCGCGTATCAACAATTTGTTACGAGCAAACTGAAAATGGCCTTGACTACCTCAGTGAAACTGCTAGTGAAGCTAAAAAAGCGGAAGAAGACATCAAATGGGTAGCCTACAAACAAAGTTATTTCTCCTCTATCTTGAAGCCTGAACAACCGTTTCAAGCCAACGGTACGAAATTTTTCATCCAGAACTTTAAAGAAGGTCATCCTCAAGCCTGGACACACCTCAAAGGCTATAGCGCTAACCTTGCCCTTGATTTTCAAGATAATAAAGTTAAATTCAATTGGTTTTTTGGTCCCAATGATTTTGAAGTCTTGAAAAGTTACCAAAGTGGCTACGACGACATCCTCAATTTTGGTTGGGGGCTTTTCCGTTGGATCAATTTGTACGCAGTGCAACCCATCTTTAATTTGCTCGTCGACAACGGCATTGCTGTTGGTTGGGCTATTTTAGTCCTGACACTTATCATCAAAACCATTTTGATGCCAGTTCAATGGAAAATGTTTGTTTCATCGGTCAAGATGCGCATCCTCAAACCTGAGGTTGATACCCTTACCGCCAAGTACCCGAAACAAGAAGACGCCATGAAAAAGCAAATGGAAATGATGGCGCTTTACCGAGAATCTGGTGCAAGCCCACTGGCGGGTTGTTTACCGATGCTCTTACAGATGCCTATTCTCTTAGCCGTATTCCGCTTTTTCCCTGCGGCATTTGAATTGCGTCAGAAAGGCTTTTTATGGGCCGAAGACCTCAGTTCATTTGACTCAATTCTCGATTTCAGCTTCCACATTCCATTCTATGGCGACCACATTTCCTTGTTCACTTTGCTGATGGCTGGTACTACCCTCGCCTACACCTACATGAACAGTGGCAACATGCAAACGCCACAACAACCCGGAATGCCTGACATGCGCGTGATCATGTACATCTTCCCTTTCATGATGATATTCTTCTTCAATAATTATTCTGCAGGTCTGAGTTATTACTACTTCATTTCTACTTTACTTTCCATTTTAATGATGGTGGCGATCAAACGTTTCTTTGTAGACGAAGAAAAACTCAAAGTCAAAATGGCCGAGCGTAAAGCAAACAGCGCTGCAAACCCAAAGGCAAAGAAAAAATCGCGTTTCCAAGAAAAACTAGAGGAAATGCAACGCCAACAACAAGAAATGCTTAAAAACCGCAAAAAATAAACCCATGAAATTTTTTATCGACACTGCAAACCTCAATGAAATTAAAGAAGCCCACGATATGGGTATTTTGGATGGTGTTACAACCAATCCATCTTTAATGGCCAAAGAAGGCATCACAGGCCAAGAAAACATCTTACAACACTATGTGAACATTTGCAATATTGTAGATGGTCCAGTGAGTGCAGAGGTTATTTCAACAGATTTCGAAGGAATGGTCAAAGAAGGTGAAATCTTGGCGGCTTTGCACAAAAATATTGTGGTTAAAATTCCTATGATTGCCGAAGGCTTGAAAGCGATCAAGTATTTCTCGCAGAAGGGAATTCGTACAAACTGCACGCTTATTTTCTCTGCCGGTCAGGCGCTTGTTGCTGCCAAAGCCGGAGCGACCTACATCTCTCCTTTTTTGGGTCGTCTGGACGACGTTTCTACTGACGGCTTACAATTGATCGAACAAATCCGTTTGATCTATGACAACTATGCTTTTGACACTGAAATTTTAGCGGCATCTGTACGTCACCCGATGCATATCATCAACTGTGCAAGCATTGGTGCTGATGTCATGACTGGCCCACTTTCTGCGATCAAGGCATTGGTAAAACATCCTTTAACAGATATTGGTCTCCAACAGTTTTTAGCGGATCACGCCAAAGGGAACAAATAATTCATGTTACCCAAAGAAGAACGCAAGGCATGGAATGAAGCATTTTGGGCTGGTTTCAAAGCCCACATGCGTGCTTGTCTGTCCTCTTCTGGCAAACGTGTGAATTGGCTCAATTACCCAACGCAAGTAAAAAATACCTATTTACGTTCGGTTTGCGATGGTAAACAGGTCGCTATTTGTTACGACATCCAATTCAAAGACCCAGGGATTCAAGCCATTTTCTGGGAACAACTCACTGAATTGAAGGTCGTTTTAGAAAGCAATATGTCCATTCCTACCATTTGGGAACCTCAGTTTGTCAACAACGAAGGACAAAACATTGGCCGTATTTTCTGGATACACGAGGGCGCTAATTTCTATGACCAGCAAGATTGGCCTCAAATTTATGCCTTCTTCAAGAAACATCTTCGTGAGTTTGACGTCTTCTATCAAGAGTTCAACGAAATTCTAATCACACTCGTTGACTAACACTTTTATTATCTTTACGACATGATCCATCGCTATTTGCTTTTCGTCCTCCTTTTGAGTAACCTGAGTGTTTTCGCTCAAACAGAGCTTCTCTATACCAATTTTCAAACAGGTATCCCGAGTAACTACACCCTACTCAATCTCGACAACCAAGCACCTGCTGCAGGAATGGAGCTTTTCGCTTCCGGCTGGATCATCACTCCTGACCCTGAAAACATCCTCGATACCGTAGCTGCCGCTAGTTCCTATTTTTTAAATGCCGACACCGCAAACCGTTGGCTCATTACGCCAGCTCTTACGCTCGGAAGTTTCGGAAATTACCTGAATTGGGAAGCAAAATCTCATGACCCTTCCTATCCCGATGACTACTTGGTTTTGGTATCGACCACCACCACCGACCCAAGTGCCTTTACGGACACCATAGGCAATGTCAATGAAGAAAA
>JBIPMW010000287.1:0-4133 GCA_044376455.1 Crocinitomicaceae bacterium
TCACTTTGGGTGATGAAACCAGTATGGCGGCTAATGTCTGCGGGCCAGCTTTTGGTTATCTGAAAGCGGGGGTTTCCCTACATCGTCGCGGTATCTACGGATTATGGACAGCAGCGGAGATTATGCCGCAATTTGTGCGCTAGGGGTTTCTCTGCCGTAAAATACCTAAAACTTTCGGGAAAATAGCGGGTAAGGGGGCGATCGCTTCTAGGCTCTCTCCCGTGACCGGATGTACTAAAATTAAACGATGGGCATGGAGTAATTGCCCGGGTAGATTAATCCCGATGGAACGACCTGAACTATAGAGGGGATCCCCAAGAATCGGATGACCGATTTGGCTGCTATGAACGCGAATTTGATGAGTTCTGCCAGTTTCTAGGCGAAATTCCATTAAGGTGTAGTTGCCCAGTCTTTCCTTGACTTGCCAGTGAGTGACGGCATTTCTACCGCCTTTTTCCACGGCAATAATAGCCATCTTTTGCCGATCGCTGCGGTGACGACCGATCGGCAGATCAATTGTACCTGTCTCCGTTTTGGGGACACCGTGGACGAGGGCGATGTATTCCCGGCGGGCAGTTTTGGTTTTTAATTGTGCCTGTAGGTGTTGATGAGCCTGGTCGGTTTTGGCAATAACGATCGCACCCGTGGTATCCTTATCTAAGCGGTGGACTATACCGGGGCGTTGAATTCCACCAATTCCAGCTAAATTCGGGCAGTGATGTAGTAAAGCGTTGACCAAGGTTCCCGATTCGTGGCCGGGAGCCGGATGAACCACTAAATCGGCAGGTTTATTGATAATAATCAGATAGTCGTCTTCGTAAAGAATATCAAGCTCGATCGCCTCGGCGGTTAATTCGAGGGGTTGACTGTCGGGAATGGTAATCTTTAAGCGATCACCTTGACCAACTTTAGTATTTTTATTAGTGCAAATTTGACCATTTAACTGTATATATCCCTGTTCTATCAGTTTTTGCAGCCTCGATCTCGATAAATCGGGCAAGTGTGACCCCATCCAAGCATCTAAACGTTCTTTTTTTCCCGCAACTTCTAAGTTTAATTGGTTCATCGGTTTTTAGTTATCAGGGTGTAGGGTGTAGGGGAAGGGGGAGGGGGCAGGGTGTGGGGTGTGGGGTGTGGGGTGTGGGGTTTTACCAGTTTTGAGGTGGCCAATTACCTAATTTTCAGGGAAAAAGTGCCTAAATTTCCCCCCGATCACTCCCAGATGCAGTACTTTTTGATTGACAAAAGGTCTAAAAGTCTTACCCAACAAGGTTTTTAGATTTATTCAGCCAGCCCTAAATAAAAATAATCTCCTGACTCCTGATTGCTGATTACTGATTACTGATTACTGAATTGGTCTGCCCCGGTAACGAATATCTGCATTGTTATTATCTTCGGTTTCGAGGACGATCTCGAATTCTTCTACAACGGAATCAAGGAGGGGATTAACTGTGGGATTTAAGAGAGGAGTTTCGGGGGTGGGGTTAGAGATAGCGAGAATTTTTGCTAATTTTGAGCGAGTTTTCTGGATTTCTCCCTCTAACAATCCCGTGATCGTTTTGCCAGTTTTCACTAAAAGAAAAGCTTGGTCACTGCAAGGGGTTAAGATCAGATGACCCTGGGGACTGCGAATAGCAATTTGTTCCAGATCAGACCAGCTTAATTCCTCTTTTGTGTTATTGGCAAGATAGAGCATTGTTCCGGCTAAGATTAAAGCACTATTGTGTTCCATGCCGATGGAATCAGTCAAAGGTTGACCCTGGGGAGAAACAAGCATGGTCCCCTCAATAGCGAGCGGTTTTTCGGCTAATTCTTGCAGGATTTTGGCAATTTCTACCTTATAATTTGGTTCCCTAGGTAAGGTATTTTTAGAGTTATCATAGTTATTATCGGTGGGATGTGGTCGTTGTCGTTCTTTGGTTTCTTTCGAGGAGATAAACCATTGTAGAGGTTTTCCTTCCCGCAGTTGCCGTTGGCTAAACAGACGAATATCTTTAGAAAGTTTAATCCCTAATTCAAAGGCATTTGCCTGATAATTGTCAGCTAAAGTTAAGGGTTCAAGGGAGATTTTAGCATCATCTCTGGCAATACGTTTTAGGGGACCTGCTTCTAGACAGGCAAGGATTTTAAACAGTTGTTTCGAGTCGAGTAGTTCCTGTAAATAATAACAATGAAAGTAGGGGATGTCCCCACGATCAAATTCATCCTTACCATCGTTAATTAACCAACCAAAGAGGGTGTTATGGAAGTCAATTTGATAGATATAGACTCCTTTAAATTTCCTGTCTGGAGGATTATAGGTGTCCCATAACTGAGAGACTATATGTTGATAAAAAAACTGTTGAATCCCTAGGGGGACATTGACACTAGCGATATATTTAAATCCCAGTTGTGAGAAACTGCTATAAATCAGTTGTTCAACGATCAAGGACATGATCTGTAACCTTTAAGCGCTCCTGTGCGCTGTTATAAATAATTTTAACACAATTGTGTCTTGTTTCTAGTTTTTGGGGAGATATTTGACGGCATTTCTCCTCAAGATGAACTGTCACCTAATTTGGTGCCGACTCCCCAAAACGAAAACTTCACACCTCACCATTAAGATGACTGTTATAAGGCAGTCAGCAGATTTTTGAGAGATTTTTTTACTAATCTTGCTGCAAATGGATCGGATATAGTGCTGGTCATTTAGGAAAAGTTTACCAGTTGTTGATCGATTTGAGACAATAACCAAGATAGGGAGTCTAAAGCTTGATTTGCTTGCAGTGTGCCTTGCTGGGAATCAATTAAAACTGTTGAGTAAAAAAAACGGTGATTAACTTTTTGCTCTCGCAGTTTTTGCTCTAATTCTTTGACTTTTAATTGTAGGTTTTGCCAGCTTTTTTGGTCAGAGACAACTAGATCGCATTTGCTGATAATAATGCCTAAATTAAACCTAGTTTTATTATGGTTAATTATCTCGATCAAGGTTTGAAAAATTCTCAGGTAATTATTATGCTTGTCTGAATCATTTAATAAACTTGCTGCTTCTAAAAACAGTAAACAAGCATTAGCCTGTAAAGCCATATTGACAAAGGCTAAATTATAGATTTGACAACTTTCTCCCGGTATATCCCACCAGCGAATTGTCGCTATTTTATCCGAGCGATCACCGCTTTTTTTCTCTAAACTAAAATCAAAGTTACTGATTTTTAAAGTGGCGGGGGGATATTGACCTGTTCTAGCGACATAATTGAGAATTTTTTCAATATCTTCTTCGCTTTCTTCCTCTTGAGATCTGAAGACAATATTAGCCGGATTTCCCGAAGTTGCTTGATTTTTGAAAGTCTGATAAGATGCCGCTAGGAAAACTGTTTTTCCTGCTCCTCTTTGACCGATACTGAGAACTGTATAAATTTTGTTTTCTTGGCTAAGATTTTCCTGATTGTTAGTCATTTTAAAACCTCTAAATTGAATGAAAAAACTTTTGCTGCGATGATTGTGTCTCTCAAGCAAACACAGACAAGAAAAATTGACTTGAGATTAGTTAATCTCCTTAGCTCAACAATCCCCTGCTACACTCTTGTAGTTATGCTGTCTGGAAAGATGATCGAGAAAGCTTATTAGTCATCTAATTAAGATGATTATATTTGTTTTGTCTGATCGGATCATCCCGGTTAGCCAAATCTTCACACAAAGTTACTATTCTAATAGTAATTGAACTTGCTCTCGGTGCTTGAGATGGAAATCTTGGGATTAAATTTTCCTGATTTTTAACGACAAAAGCCACGGTAAATCCGTAGAGATTTTCTGGGTGTAGTTCTAAGCGATCTCATACATAAAATAATAAACATACCCTAAAGCCCTCTGGTAAATAATCGATATAACTTGTTTAACACAAACGATAATTTTTGTCAATCTTTTTGTCAATTTAATTCCCTGATTCTCAAATAAAAACTATCGCTATTTACCAAAAAATAGAGAGACGTTGTTATAATCAACGTCTCTAGATCAGAGTAAGTCAAGCTGTTTTAAACAAACGAATTATTGCCCACTTTAGTCAACGAAAAAACCATTTAAAACTCCTGAAATGATCGAAACCACGATCGAACCGAATAAAGCGGCAAAAAATGATTTTACCTCAAAGCCACTGA
>JBIPMW010000037.1:0-12617 GCA_044376455.1 Crocinitomicaceae bacterium
CCAGTAAGAAATACGGGAACGCTTATTTCGAATAATTGCTTAAAGACGCCAGACAAAAAGAATGGATTTAGATAAGGACCTGGGGCTACCCAAATACCATCGTACTGTTCAAAGAATTGCTTCTTTAGTTGCAATGCTTCATTGACTTTGATCCAATAATAGTTAAGTTCTATTTCTAAGAACTCGGCGGCATGGTCCAAGGAAAGATTTGTCGCGTGGTGCGAGTTGTAGGTGAAGTTGTAGTCGCCTATTATTGCTATTTTGAGTGCTTCACTCATGTAGGCGTTTTAGTTCAACATCGGTTAGCGCTTGAACCAACCTCTGAATTTGGCGTTAGCAATCGAAAGTGATTCTTCCACACCAGTCTGAGAGTCGACGTACCAAACCTCGCAGCTAAAGGTTACTTCAAACAAAGAGTAGTCGCCGGTAGCATCCGAAGCTTGTTTTAATATTGTAAAGTTGGCAATTTGGCCCATCGGTTGGTTTTCTCTTGAAATCCAGATTTTACCTGTATTGTCTGTATAAGTTACCTGAACACCATCAGCGCTGTTTCCAACTAAAGAGGCCATATCCTTAAACGGAATTGGCGTATCTGAGTTGGTCATGTGAAAATCGTTGAACATCGGAAGGGTAGGTGCGGAGTTACCAGTAGCGTCCCATTCTAGACCTCCAAAAGTGAGTGTCAAACTTTGAAGATTGCTCACTGAAGACATCCCTGAAATAAAAATTTGGCGCGATAAAACTGGCGCAGTATTGATGACTTGGGTGTCAAGTGCAAAACCTAAATATTTGTTAACATTCTGAGTGAATTCAACTTGCGTACCATTGATTGTAGCGGCAAAACTTGCGTTGAGGTCAACTTTGTTGCTCGGAGCTGGTATGATTTCATGCTCAATACAGGCTGATGCGAAGATGAGTAAAAGTGAAGCTAAAAAGGCAAAACGCGCTAGTTTCATGTAGTTTTATTTAGGTGATAACAACTCAAATTTAGAGGTATAAACGGAATTGACCAAAAAAAGATGCTTAAGCCTTCAAAAAAAGATCATTAAGCAATGGTGAAGTCGAATAATTCTTGGAGTTGTTGGCATAAAGTTGCACTTAGAATTTGAGCGCCATTTTTAACCATTTGATGCACACTTTCCGGTTTGTTTTTTGGCGTGGGTTTACTCCCTCTTGTCAATTGAGAATGATGCCACTGGGTTTTTAAGAATTCGAAAAGTTGGTTTAACTCCAGTTTTTTTGGCAACAAACCACTTTTAAATTTGAAATGAAGCAGTTGCCATTTCTCGTCTTGTAGTAAAAATAGCGCTACGTAATCATGGCCAATTTGCACCAAGCCTTTTGCTTTTTGATAGCTTTTTTCAAGTACGATGTCCGAGAAAAGCTCAATAAAACTTTGTGCTTTTTGAGGGTCTTGGGCGGCTAATTGGCGCCATTCTTTGTCGTAGAGCTCATTGACGATTAAAAACTGCTTGAACTCAGGCTCAAGTTCTTGCAGTTCAGCAGTAGAAAGCACGCGGAAACGAGGCATATTATTGTTCTTCGCTTTTTCTGACCTCTAGGCTGACATCAAGTACTTCGTCAACAACCTTTTGTGTAATGGCTTGTTCGAGTACAAAACGATATTTTCCTTTGAATGGTAATTTTCTTTTTGGGAAAAGGAGTTCGTGTTCGACGATAGTGCCGGATTTTTTACCAATCCAGTTGCCGTCAGGAGAAGCCATTTTGATTTCGTAGGGTTCGCGAACGGTTTTTCCGGTTGGAGGCGTGCTGGATAGAAAAATCCACAAGTTATTGTAGGCGTAGTCTGTGGTGCTGCGCAAAGTAAAAATGAAATCATAAGCTACTGAGGTGTCTTGGATGTCGATTTCAAATTGAGGCTTGACATTTTGACTCCAAACTTCGTCCTGAAATTTGTATGATTTGTTGTAAATCGCATCATTTGAGCAAGAAGCGAGTACCAACACTAACAGAATGAGGCTACTGAGCTTTTTCATTTTTTGGCCCTCCTGGATTTGGTTTGCGCGGTTTGCGATTGGGTCTTCTTTTTTTATTGTTCGAGAAGGATTTTTCAAAACGCGTGAGGCTGTCTTGACCTACAACATTTTGGTAACCAATTTCTTCAACCTTTTCTTTGACCTGAGCAAATTCTGCGAGGTCTTTTGGTTTAATACCTTCTTTGTTGAGTTTTTTGATTTCAGCAACGCGCTCAGGGCTCAGGGCAACCATGCCGGTTTCTCCTTTGTAGGCATACCAAATAATGCGTTTAAACACATCAGTTTTCATGTGAATGGCATCTCCCTTTTCGGTGTGTAATTTGCCGTCAATTTTAGGCATGGTTTTGATGGAATCAAGGTACATGTCGAGTTCATAATTTAGACAGCACTTTAACTTCCCACATTGACCTGCCAATTTTTGAGGATTTAAAGATAGTTGTTGGTAACGGGCTGCGGATGTCGAAACTGATCTGAAATCGGTGAGCCAGGTACTGCAACAAAGTTCGCGGCCACAAGAACCAATACCTCCCAAACGAGAGGCTTCTTGACGCGAGCCAATTTGACGCATTTCGATGCGCACCTTGAAACGGTCAGCCATGTCTTTGATCAGTTGGCGGAAGTCGATGCGACTTTCAGCCGTGTAATAAAAAGTTGCTTTGGAGAGGTCACCTTGGTATTCCACATCGGATATCTTCATGTCGAGTTTAAGGTTGAGAGCGAGTGTTCTGGATTGAGTCAGGAGGTCGCGTTCTAGTCCGCGTCCTTGAATCCATTTATCAATTTGTTCTTGATTGGCGATTTGAAAGATTTTCTTGCATTCTGAAACTTTGAGGTTTGGTGCCTTCTTTTGAACTTGAATGCGCGCGAGTTCTCCAAGTGCAGAAACAACACCGATATCATATCCAGGTGCTGTATCAACCGCAACAACATCGCCTACTTGTAGGCTGAGTTGGTTGGTATTGCGATAGAATGCTTTGCGCGAATTTTTAAAGCGAACCTCGACAAGTTCATATGGAGTTTGACCTGCGGGTAAACTTACATTGGCAAGCCAATCAAATACCTCAAGTTTGTTGCATCCGCCTGAGCTGCAAGTACCATTGTTCTTACAACCTTTTGGTGTTCCTCCACCACTACTACAAGACGCACATCCCATGAGATTTTTTTTGTCGTAAAGATAATAAATTATACAAGAAAGTTACGCTTGATGAATGTATCGCATCGTTTGAAAACACAACTGCGTGAATAAAATTCTTGCGTTGGCATTGCGGTCGAGGTGGTAATAAGCATCGTCTATTGTTTCGATGAATTCACGGATGTTATTACCACTGATAAAGGGTGCAAATTTCTCTAAAAAAGCTGCTTCCTCTTTGGATACTTTGGTGAGCATATCGCCCATGTAGTTGGTCAATAAACTCTGACGCAACATGTGTAAAGCGTATTGCAAAAAGAGTTTTTGTCGTTCTTTTCCGATAGACGCAACAGCATCGGCCCAATCCATCATGGCCAACACATCTTTCTTGTAACAGACGCGCATGAGTTGGATGAATTGTTCGCGCTGTTGGTCTTGGTTTTCATTGGTATCCAAGAATTGATATGCGGCCAACAAAGATCCTTCTGCAAATGCTGACACGGAATCTGCCTGCGTGGCGGTGAGTTGTTTGTGCTGCTGAAGATAGGCACTCAAGGCGTCGTCGGTTATTTTTGGAATCCGAACTAATTGTGTTCTGGATTGAATGGTGACCATGAGCTTACTGGCGTCGTCGCTAACGAGTAAAAAAAGTGTCTTGGCGGGGGGCTCCTCCAGTATTTTGAGCAGTTTATTGGCACAGTCTGCATTCATTTCTTCAGGCTGCCAAATGATCATTACTTTGTAGCCACCCTCATAAGATTTGAGGTTGAGTTTTTTGATGATTTCTTTGCTTTCTTCAGTTGCTATTATGGGCTTTCGCATCTTATTATCGATGCGTTCGGTCCATTCAAAGAGATCAAAATAAGGTTTACTGTTGAGTTGCGCGCGCCAATCTTCGAGAAATGCATCAGAGGATTTACCCAAGGACAATACAACCGGAAAGACAAAATGTAAGTCTGGATGCTGATGTAGTTTGACTTTTTGACAAGAAGGACAACTGCCACAGCTATCTGTTGGGCCTGGGTTTTGACAAAAAACATATTGGGCGAAGGCAAGCGCCAAGGGCAAGCCACCATAACCTGCGGGTCCATGTAACAGTTGGGCATGCGCAATCTTGCCCGATTGAATTTCTCGAATAAAATCCTGCTTGAGCGCAGATTGTCCTATGATTTGCTGAAATTGCACCTTCAAAAATAGCTAAAAAGCGGCAATTATTCTGCGCTTCCTTTGAGCAGTAACACGATTTCACCCTTAGCGTCGTGTTGTTCAAAATATTGCTTCAAGCTTTCGAGGGTTCCGCGATGATACGTCTCAAATTTTTTACTGATTTCTCGGACTACACAGGCTTCTCGGGTAGGGTCCAGCCATTCGCACATTTGATTCAGTGTTTTGGCGATGCGATGCGGAGATTCATAAAGCACAATCGTTCTGTTTTCATGTGCAAGCGCCTGTATTTTGGTTTGTCGACCTTTTTTGTGTGGCAAAAATCCCTCAAACACAAATTTGTCACAAGGAAATCCGGATGCAACCAATGCTGGAACAAATGCTGTGGGCCCTGGTAAGCACTCTACTTCGATGCCTGCTTGGACACAGCCCCTCACGAGCAAAAAACCGGGATCTGAAATGCCAGGTGTGCCTGCATCTGAGACCAAAACACAGGTTTCATTTTGTGCAATGAGTTCTATCGTTTTTTCAAGAAAGCGGTGTTCGTTGTGGGCATGAAATGCCAAAACCTTCTTTTTGATTTCAAAATGCTGTAATAGTTTGTTGGTTACTCTTGTGTCTTCAGCAAAAATGAGCGGCGTTTCTTTGAGGATGCGCAGTGCCCTGAGCGTGATATCTTCAAGGTTTCCGATTGGAGTAGGGACGAGGATGAGTCTAGGCATGGTTAAGCGAATACGGCACGCACAACTTCTTCAATTTTGGTGCATGGAATGATCTCAATTTGATATTTGTTCCCTTTGATTCCTTTTGAATATTTGGAAACAATGATTTTTTTATAGCCGAGTTTTTCAAGTTCTGACAAACGTTGTTCTAATCGATTGACCGGCCTGAGTTCGCCACTAAGTCCAATTTCGGCTGCAAAAGAAATGGTTTTGTCAATGGCTAAATCAGCGTTTGAAGATAGTATGGCCATGGCAACAGCGAGGTCTATGGCAGGGTCGTCGACTTTGATGCCACCGGCAATGTTTAAAAATACATCTTTGGCAGCCAAACGAAAACCACAGCGTTTTTCAAGTACAGCAAGCAGCATGTTCAAGCGCTTGACATCAAAGCCAGTTGAAGATCTTTGTGGTGTCCCATAGGCAGCCGAAGAAACGAGTGCTTGCACTTCGATCAGTAAGGGCCGAATGCCGTCAACCATAGAAGCCACTGCGACACCACTCAGTGCATCAGAACCTATAGAAACTAAAACTTCCGATGGGTTGGCAACCGGATGCAGGCCGTCGCCTTGCATGCTATAAATACCGAGCTCGTTAGTAGATCCGAAGCGATTTTTAATACTGCGCAGCAGGCGGTAAATATGATGGCGGTCGCCTTCAAATTGCAAGACGGCATCTACCATGTGTTCTAAAACTTTTGGTCCGGCAATCGTTCCGTCTTTGGTGATATGTCCGATTAAAAATATGGGAATGTCAGTTTGTTTGGCAAAGCGCAAAAGGTTTGCGGTACACTCGCGTACTTGAACTACTGAGCCGGGTGAACTTTCAACACTGTCAGTATAAAGGGTTTGGATGGAATCGATGATGAGCAGCTGCGGCTGAATGGCTTCGGCTTGTACCAAAACTTGTTGAAGGTTGGTTTCTGTCAATAAGAAACATTGTTGGTTATTGAGACCTAAGCGTTCGGCGCGCATGCGAATTTGTTGCTCGCTTTCTTCGCCGGAAACATAGAGTACTTTGAGTTGCTCTTTGATGGCCAATTGCAACAAGAGTGTTGATTTCCCGATACCGGGATCTCCGCCTAAAAGATTAATAGAACCTGGAACGATTCCGCCACCAAGAACTCTGTTGAGTTCGAAGTCTTGCAGCGGGATGCGACTCTCTTCACTTTTTTGCACTTCTTGAATCAAGACAGCTTGTTGAGCTTGATTTGATTTGGAGAAACTGACAACGTGCTTCGGTGTTTTTTCGGTGCGCTCTTCTATAAACGTGTTCCATTCTTTACAACCTGGGCATTTGCCAAGCCATTTAGGGGCTTCATAACCACAGTTTTGACAAAAAAATGCGCTTTTAGATTTAGACATACGCGAAAAAGTGTTTTGACAAAGGTATTTAAAATACGCTGTCCTCACCTGGCTTTTAAGCACTTAATCCGTAATAATCCTGAATTCGAAAATAAAATTTTTAAGAATTTTGAATTAGGTGTTTGCTAGAAACTCAAAAAATATAATTTTGCCCTTAAATACTTGTCTTTCCTATGTCAAAAAGAAGAGCAATCATCAGCTACGACAAGCTCACTATTGAGCAGAAAAAACAAATCCTCAAGGACTTCCCTGACGGATACATCAATCATTTGACTACCATCAAAACACCAACTGGTGAGGTCCTTGATGCGCTGGTGTGGGAAACCGACGAGGTCATCTACCTTGTTAAGATCAATAAAATCGCACCAAAAGCGAAAGCAGTGGTGAACGATGACGAAGATGACTTTGAGGACGACTTCGACAAAGTTGATGACCTCAAAGACGACGATCTCGGCGATGACGACGATGAAGCTGACGACGATTACGACAACGATACCGCTGAAGACGACGACACCGACGAAGAATAGGTCGCTCAAAGCCAAGTTTTGTTAACTTTGGGTCAATGCAGCCCAACCAGTACATCAAGCTCCAAGAAATCTTAGCGCAAGTTCCGCCAATTGATCAAATTGGCTCCATAGAACGCGTTGCCAAGATACAAGCCAGAAGTTTAAAAGGCCCAGCCAAACTTCAGGGTTTGCGCATGGCCCTTTCTATGATTGACCTCACTACACTTGAAGGCAAAGATACGCCAGCCAAGGTGAGGCAACTTTGTTACAAAGCGCAACACCTTCATGCTGCTAGTTCTGATCTTCCATCTGTTGCTGCCGTTTGTGTATATCCTACTATGGTGGGGGTCGCAAAGAAAGCATTGGATAATACAAACATCAAAGTAGCAGCGGTTTCGACTGCTTTTCCGTCGGGTCAGGCACCGTTTGAGGTAAAAAAAATAGATACGCTTTTTGCCCTAGAGCAGGGAGCAGACGAAATCGATATGGTCATCTCGCGTGGCCATTTTTTAGCAGGAGAATACAACTATGTGTTTGATGAAATTGCTGCCATTAAGGCACTTTGCGGTACGGCGCGCTTAAAAGTCATCTTTGAAACGGGTGAACTCGACTCGCTTGACCAAGTCCGTCGAATTTCCGACATCGCCATTGCTGCAGGTGCCGATTTCATTAAAACCTCCACCGGAAAAATTCAGCCAGCGGCAACTTTCCCTGTCGTACTGACGATGTTAGGAGCAATCAAAGATCATTATGACCGCACTGGTCAAATGATTGGCATGAAGCCCGCTGGTGGAATCTCATCGGCAAAAATTGCCCTTCAACATCTGCTCATGGTCAAGGAGGTTCTTGGTGAAGCTTGGCTGACCAACGAATGGTACCGTTTTGGTGCAAGTAGTTTGGCCAATGACCTTCTGATGCAATACCAAAAACAGTTGACTGGTAAATATCAGTCAGCTTCTTATTTTTCAATTGATTAATTATGAGCCCATCGAACTGGAATCTTGAACCCTCTTTGGAGTCAACCGCTGTGGTTCAGCTTCATGAACAATACGAGCTTTTCATCAACGGAAAATGGCAAGCGCCCCAGGCAAACAAATACTTTGCTACGGTCAATCCAGCAGATGAAAGTCATTTATCAAATATCGCATGGGCAACTGAAGTCGATGTCGATTTAGCCGTAAAAGCCGCCAGAGCCGCTTATGAAAATGTGTGGTCAAAACTGAGTGGTGCTGAACGCGGCAAATACCTCTTTCGCATCGCACGCTTGATGCAAGAGAAGGCCAGAGAATTGGCTGTTCTTGAAACATTAGATGGTGGCAAGCCTATCAAAGAATCCCGGGACGTAGATATCCCGTTGGCCTGCAATCATTTCTTTTATTATGCGGGTTGGGCAGACAAACTTTCAGAAGCTTTTCCTGGCAAGCAGACAGCCGCTTTAGGGGTGGCTGCTCAAATAACTCCTTGGAATTTCCCGCTACTCATGCTTGCCTGGAAAATAGCACCAGCTTTAGCATGTGGCAACACGGTTGTCTTAAAACCAGCAGAAACAACCTCCCTAACGGCACTGAAATTTGCTGAAATTTGTCAGGAAGCAGGTTTGCCTGAAGGCGTAGTCAATATAGTGACAGGTTATGGAGATACCGGTGCCTTACTTGTGGCTCATCCGGATGTCGATAAAATTGCATTTACTGGGAGTACAGCTGTAGGCAAGCAAATTCAAAAAGCATGCATCGGTACCGACAAAAAAATCACCCTTGAACTTGGTGGAAAGTCTGCCAATATCATTTTAGAAGATGCGCCTATCGATCAAGCTGTTGAAGGTGTAGTTAACGCTATATTCTTTAATCAGGGCCATGTTTGTTGTGCGGGCTCAAGACTTTTTGTTCAAGAATCTATTGCTGCGCGGGTTATTGAGAAACTTAAATTCCGACTACAAAGTATTTATGTAGGTAATCCTTTGGATAAAAACACCGATATCGGAGCCATTAATTCTAAAAAACAATTGGAGACCATTGAGCAATACATCCAATTGGGTCAGCAAGAGGGTGCCGAGATCTATCAACCAGCATGCGAGTTGCCAAGTAAGGGCTTTTATTGTCCACCAACCTTGTTTACCGATGTGGCCCAAAGTGCCCGAATTGCGCAAGAAGAAATATTTGGACCTGTTTTGGCCATTCAAACATTTAGAACCATTGATGAGGTACTGCAAAAAGCTAACAATTCGCCATACGGCCTTGCTGCAGGTGTTTGGACAGACAAAGGCGCCAGAATTTTTGGCTTAAGTAGCCAATTACAGGCCGGTGTCGTTTGGGCAAATACCTACAATAAATTTGATCCAGCCTCACCTTTTGGTGGCTACAAAGAAAGCGGTTTTGGCCGCGAAGGTGGCGTACATGGACTAAGTGCTTATCTCAAAATATCGCAGTAATGGAAATCCTAAAAACCTACAAACTTTATATTGGCGGACAATTTCCTCGCACTGAAAGCGGACGTTCTTATCAGATACAATCAGCATCAGGGCAAGCCATTGCGAACGCATGTTTGGGATCAAAAAAAGACATCCGAAATGCCGTTCAAGCTGCTAGAAAAGTACAAACAGGCTGGGCAGCCAAATCAGCATTTAATCGCAGCCAGATTATTTACCGGATCGCAGAGATGCTTGAAACGCGTAAGGTCCAGTTTATTGATGAATTGATACTCATGGGACAAACCGAACATGCAGCTGCCGCAGAAGTCCAATTGAGTATTGACCGATTGGTCTATTATGCAGGCTGGGCTGATAAATACCAAGCGCTCAGTTCCAGTGTCAATCCTGTTTCAAGTGCGCACTTTAATTTTTCGGTTCCTGAACCAATGGGTGTAATCGGCGTGGTGGCTTGTCAAGAAACGGCATTACTTGGCCTCATCTCCCAAATAATTCCGCTCATTGTTGGTGGCAATACAGTTGTCGTCATCGCAAATACAGTCAAAGCATTGAGTGCCATTTCTTTTGCAGAAGTACTTGCCACCTCGGATGTTCCCGGTGGAGTGGTGAATATTTTAACAGGAGAAGCTGCGGAAATGCTGCCAACATTAGCGGGTCATATGGATGTGAATGCCCTCAGTTTGGCAAAAATCCAAGAGGACTTATCGAGAAGTGCCCAAGAAGCTGCAATTGATAACCTCAAACGATGCCAGCCGTATCAACTCAATTTTTCAGACCCTCATAACCAAGGCTTACATTTCATCACTGATTTTCAGGAAATCAAAACCACTTGGCATCCTATCGAACAAGTCGCGAGTGGAATCGGGGGGTATTGATTTTTATGACCAATAGTAAATTTCAAATTTGGTACGATATTGGCAAGCTCAGACAGATTTTATTATATTTGATTCACACCATTAAAACAAACAACGCATGAAAAAATTTACCCTTCTTTCCTTATTAGCAGTGCTCGTACTTGCGGCATGTACTGTTGAAAAACGCATTTACAGAAATGGATACAATGTGCAGTGGCACAGCTCCTTAAAAGTTAAAAATCAAGCGAATGAATCAGTGGTTATGGAAGAAGCTTTGGCTTCCCAGCAAACGAATGATGCAGCAACTCAAAAAGTGAGAGAGGTTCAAAAAGAACAAGATTTACCTACGTTAGCCACTCAAAAGATCCAACAAGATTTTAGTCAAGCGGCATTGAAGATCGAAAAATTGCAAGAAGATGCTGCACAATTGTCGGGTGCTGTGAAACAATATTTTGTGAAAGAAACTAGTTCCAAAGCGTCAATTCATCATAACAAAGTAGTCAAACACCAAGCGAAGCAATTAACGCGACAATTGAATAAGGCGACAAACAACCATCCGGAAGATGTCCCATACATTCTGTTGTTTATTTTGTGTTTTATCTTTCCACCTATTGTGGTCGGGTTAGTCACTGATTGGGACACCGAAATCATTATTTATAACCTACTTTGGTGTATCCTTTGTGGATTCCCAGGTATCATTCATGCCTTGATCATACTAGGGCGCTACAGATAAACCATTGAAGTATTTGTATCTAGGCGGGCTTTTGGCGCTACCACTTGTGTTGGTGTGCCTGCCCGCCTCTTTTTTTGACCACGGACAATCGCTGTGTTTGTCGGTATTATTGCTGCACAAAGAGTGTTTGGCTTGCGGTCTAACACGAGCTATTCAACACCTTATTCATTTTGAATTTGAAGCAGCTTGGCATTTCAATAAATTAGTGGTGGTAATATTTCCTATTTTGGCTTTTTTATGGCTAAAATGGACTTACAAGGCGGTTATCGCTGTTCGGACAAAAGATCGCCCAAACGCTGGGTAGCCGCTGTAATACAAGTGCGCGGTTCAGCAGTATCAAAACGGGCAAGTTGCCATTCTCCTGCTTCCAGAACAAGTGTATTCATGCGGTTGAAAAGATCGATTGCTAATGATGCAGCAATAGCCTTGATGCAATGATTGATTTTGTCCATAGAGCAACCAGAAGCTTTTACACCGGTTTCATTAGCGACAAGCACGAGTGCAAGATCTTCAAACACGAAACCCGTGGCATTCATGTCTTGACCATGTGTTTGCCAGGTGGCTGTAAACGCCATGAGTTGTTCTTGAGACCAAGCGCTTTCGGTAGGGGTCAGTTTACGACTGGCGATGAACACCCAAACGCGACAATTTTCATCAAATTGTGAAGCAAGATTATAAGTCTGCGGCATTGGCAATAAGTTCTGCGATATCTAGTACTTTGATGTCTTCTTCTTTTTCGAAATGCTTGATGCCGTCGGTCATCATTGTATTACAAAAAGGGCAACCCGTTGCAATGATACCCGCTGCTGTCTCAAGCGCATCCTCGGTGCGTTCAATGTTGATTTCTTTGTTGCCTTTTTCTGCTTCCTTGAACATTTGAGCACCTCCAGCTCCGCAGCAAAGCCCATTGGTTTTACAGCGTTTCATTTCAACCAATGCTGCATCGAGTTTTTCAATTAAAGCACGCGGCGCTTCATAAACATCATTTGCGCGACCTAAATAGCAAGGGTCATGGAAAGTGATTTTCTTACCCTTGAAAGTACCGTTGTCAGCAAGTGTGAGCTTACCAGTATTGATCAGGTCTTGAATCAGCTGCGTATGATGAATGACTTCGTAAGTTCCACCCAAGCCGGGATATTCGTTCTTGAGTGTATTGAAGCAATGCGGACAAGCAGTTACAATTTTTTTGATCTCGTAGCCATTCAAAAGCTCAATGTTCATGAGGGCTTGCATCTGAAAGGTGAATTCGTTCCCCGCGCGTTTGGCTGGGTCTCCGGTGCAGCTTTCTTCGGCTCCTAATACGGCAAAGTTTACCTTGCAATGATTCAAAATCTTGACCAAAGCTTTGGTGATTTTTTTGGCGCGGTCATCGAAAGATCCGGCACAACCTACCCAAAATAATATTTCTGGAGTTTCTCCTGAGGCCATCATGTCGGCCATTGTACGTACTTGTAGACTCATTTGCTTGTCTTTACTTAATCTTCGTTAGCCCAATTCATGCGCTCAGTAGCAGCAAACTGCCAAGGGGCACCGTTGTTTTCAATATTAGTAAGCATTCCGGTTAGTTCGGAAGGAACCTTAGATTCTTCCATTACCAAGAAGCGACGTAAATCAATGATAATTGAAAGCGGATCGATATTGACCGGACATTCTTGTACACAAGCATTACAACTGGTGCATGCCCAAAGTTCTTCCTCTGTAATATAAGACCCAAGAAGGCTTTTAC
>JBIPMW010000313.1:0-12609 GCA_044376455.1 Crocinitomicaceae bacterium
CGCTGCTGCAACAAAGTTTTTAGCGTTTAATATTCTAAGTTGATCAGTTATAATCGCAGACATTTTTGTCGTTTTTTATCTATTTATAGTTATTATTGAACGCTTGTAGAATATCCAACATATCTCAATGGATTTATTCTTTGAATTACTGTACCAGTAGATAATCCAGAAACCCCATTAGTATTGTAAGAATTAAAACTCAAAGGTCTCTTTCTAGTAGGAGCATTTATTTTGCCCCAACTAAATTGACCATAGAAGTTACTGTATCCCATTCCAGTTAGACCATTATAACTCAAAACCTTTACAGTAACTCTAGAAACATTAGTTAATCCAACTCCAGGAACACTTGTTTGTGCTATAGAAACTGAAGCAACTTTATATACATTATCGAGACAAGATGTTCCAACTCCAACAACTGTATTTGTGGAATCCAATGAGGTTACTCCGAAACCAATATTAGAATTAAATATTGTAAAGTAGTAATCAGTTTTTATTCCACTAATTCCAGTTGATGCAACTCCAACTGTAATATTAGTATTTCTTAGATAAGAGTCTGTTGGGATAAACAAATCAAATACAATTCCAGTTGATGCAACGCCAACTGAAATAGTAGAAACACCAACAACTATTCCAAAATCACCCTCATATGAAACATCTTCAATTCTCTCTGATTTGAGAGATGGATACTCAATTAGAACTTGTGGTGGTTTTGATGAAGTATATCCAGATCCTGGATTTGTTACAGTAAGGGAAGTTACTATTCCAGAAGTTATAGATGCAGTAGCAGTAGATGTTGTACCAAAACCTATTGGGTTTCCAATTATAACCGTTGGATTAGTCGTAAATCCTAAACCACCACCTGTAATATTCAACGAAGAAATAGTTCCCGCAGCAGAAACTACGGCAGTTGCGGATGCGCCAACTATAGTATCTTGAGAAATTATAAGTATTTTTGTTTTGAATGGTGTCGTTGAATTTTCTCTCTCATCATCAAAGAAGATTTTTACACTTTCAACGAATATTTCAGTGGATGCCGAACCTACATTTTGTATTAAATTGCTGGTTGGTTGAATAAGAGGTTCATAAATCTCTCTATTTTTTCCAATCTCTTGTCCACTAATAATAATATCTTCAGTTTGTCTGCACCATATTAGAGGTCTAGAAAGAGTTTCATCAATTGATAATCCATATCCATTATAAGGATTGGTCTGAATAATATCGGAGGAAACAATATCTGTTACTAATCTTTCATCTTCTTTTTGTGATAAAGTATCACTATTCAATCTAACAGTATCTCCAATCTTAATGGATTCTAAAATGTCATTGAAGGTAACATCAATGGATCCTGTTCCTTTGTAGAACAATATCTTGCAAGCGTCACCCTCTTTTGGAGGTTCTGAGAAAGTAAATGTACTTCCTCCATTAAACGTATATCCAGATCCGGGTACCTGTAAAACATCATTTATGAATATTAGTAGGACAGATTGAATATCAATATTTGATCCAGCTCTTGCTCTAATAGAAGTTTGGTCTCCATTTATTTTAATTGGGAAGTTTCTTCTAGTACCATTAAATAAGTTTTCTATCTTATCAATTACTTGGAAGTCGCCAATAGTCCAACCAGAGAAAAGATCTGCAAATACTTGATCAATTGTTAACTCAAATTTTCTGAATGGTTTTGATGAGTCTGTGGGAATTCCTGTCAGACCTCCCGTAGGAATAGTAAGAACTTCAGAAACTTTATAAGCATAACCTAGATTTTTAATTTCAAAATCAACTATACTTGATCCTTGACCCACAACAATATTGACTGTAGCTTGGGTTCCAATTCCAGAAGATCCTGAAGAGTAAACCAAAGGAATATTATCATAACTATCGGGGGAATCGAATACTACAGTGGGTGGATTTGAAGATGTATATCCAGATCCTGGATTTGTAATTGTTATGCTAGTGGATATATGTCCTGCAGAAACAGTGGAGAAACCAATAAACTCATAATTTAAAATTCCATTGCTGGCAGTTTTCACGCCAACGTCAACTAGTCCGGCAGTTGGAGAATTGAGACTTATTAAAGCGGAAGTTCCAGAATTTATTGACTGACTAGAAGTACTTCCTGATCCAATAAGAACATATGTTAATCCAACACCCACAATAGGAACATCCTGGAATATTGATCCTATTCCTATTGTGTTTGAAGTTGAGTATTGTAATTTATTAAGAACTCCATTTTGGTTATCTACTGGAATGATGGTACTTCCTGAACTAATAGATGAAGAAGTTTCCGTAATAATTTCATATCTATTTGCGGATCTATATCCAGATCCAGAATATCCAACACTGATTTTGGATATAGTGCCAGAAATTGATACTACTGAGGTTCCACCCGCAGAAATAAGAGGTTGATAACCAAATCCTTGAGTTGATGCTACCGAAACAATAACTCCTCCCCTTGGAACACTTGCATTATTAACATCATATGCAGTTGACGATATTGTTCCTGTAAATGCCAGGGTTGTTATTCCTGCATTTTCTGATAGTTTATAGTCACCACCAATATTGACAGTTCCAAGTCTTTGAGGTTCTTGGAAAATGTTGTTTATTAAAAGAACCATTCCTCCAGTAGAAAATCCAGTAACATTAGATCCGGAAGATTTTAAAACAAATTCGGTGTTTATTCCAGTAAACTGTTCAGAAAGACCATCAACAATATAATTTTTGCCGTAGGGCTCATTTGTATCATCTTCTATTCCCGATCTCAAAAAGACTCTTCCGTCAAATGTGGAACGAGTGGTAATTCCAGTATAATCTCTATCATCGGGTCTATTTGTTATAGTTCCAATCGGAGAGTTTCCATATGGAGCTTCTACAAAGTGAATTGTATTTTCAATGATGTTATAGTTACCAGTAATCTTGGTGACAGTTGATCCAATAGAATGGTTCTCTGCGTTTGTTCCCATCCAACCTCTATCAACCAATAAAGCATTGGTTGATCCATAACCAACCGTGTTTACCTTTACTATCTCATTATTAATTTTTAATAAGTCTCCCCCAAAAATAGAAGTTATTCCTGAAAGAGTCAAATCAACTATATTAAAGGCAGCCGCTTTTGTTAGACTTGAGGTTGTGGAAGTGGAAACAATAGGAGATTGGATGAAATTATCAATAGTTACCAAACATTTTGTATTTTGTTTTTTAGCAGTGAATGAATGTGTTGTTCCTATTCCAACTGAAGTAATTGTAAGAGGTTCTGGGATTGCTTTCAGTGCATTCTCCGCACTTGCTGCCAATCTTATGTCTAAATCATTTAACTTCACTACAAATACTGACGAAGGTAATAAATCTGTGGATCCAATTCCGGGGATTGATGTTGTTGCAATTCCAATAGGACTACCATTCCCTTCGCTATAAACAATTTCTTCACCAGTTACATAAAAATGCTTTGGAATTCTTACTGAATTATTTGCGACATTTACAATTGTTGTATCTGATGCATCAAAAACTCTTTGGAAGATTGGTATTTGTTTATGTTTTAAATCAAATGATCTCTTAATTGAGTTATAAATTCCCTCAAACTGTCCATAATCGGTCTCTATATTAGAGTTCCCTAAATCATAAGATTGTAAAGTATTTGCGACACTAACAACTTTCATTGAGTTTTGGTAAACTTTAACCTCTGCGGAAATATTTGGATTTGGAGTAAATGTTAATGTTGTTCCTGTTATGGTGCTAACGCCAACCCCAAAAGTTCCTAAACCTGAAGAAGTTTCTACAACGCCAAATTCAGATAGATATGCCTCAGTTTCATCGTCAACAACAACTATTTCAGAAACTTGATACTCATCATTTGTAGTGTCTTTAACTACGGCAATGTAATATGAAGCTCCATATTCTTTAGAATATGTTGTTATGCCAGTTTGAGTTGGAGTTGGTGAGGAAGAAATAGATACGTATCCAGATCTTACTTCAGTAGTATTGAACGACGATGATGCAGTAGTAATACCAACATTTGTACTTGCAATAGAAACTCTGAGAGTATTAATGACATAAGTAGTTCCCAAACCAACATTTGGGGTAAAATCTAAGTTAACATTTGATCCGGAAATATATGCCGAATAAGTTCCTATTCCTTCTCCTACATATCTAACTCTACTTGTATTTGATAAACGACCATATTCTAAAATACTTACATCAGTTCCATCATTCAATAAAGTTATCTCATCAAACTGGTAATATGTACCATTTGTGGAAGAAAACTGAACTAGAATTTTTGATGCTAAGTAAGTGGATCCAATACCAACAATATTTGTTCTTGCAGTAGTTCCTGCAGGAACAGTGGTTGTAGATGATCTTACATCAACCAAACTACCAAAAGAAGTACTTCCAACCCCAGATGAGGTATCTTCAATTCCATATGATATTACACTAATATCATAGTTATTATAGAAGTAACTTAGTGGGTGAAATTCTAATGTTCCCTCAGATCCAAAAATTGAGAAGTCAAACGATCCCAAATCAACATTAGTTTCTGATCTTGCATACTGATTCAAGTATCCTTCCAGACTATCATGCATTAAAGAAACTAGGTAGATCTGTCTAACACCAGTAAATCTCTTGTCCCTTACATATGTTATATATTTTTTGGACCTAAAATCGGACAATCTAAACGAATCTACATTAGAATAATTTTGTTCTGATGGGAGATTAGAAAACTGACTGCTAAAATCATCTATTAAAAGAACTCTATTTCCTATTGATTGGAACTCATCCTGCAGGGAAACAGAATTTAAAATAATTTCTTTCGAGAAATATTCAGAATCAATATTTAATGTTTTTTCCCTAGCGAGATCAAAATCATATGTACAATTTAGATCAATTTCTGTTATTAAGTCTGCTAATCCAGAAAAATCGCCACTATCTTGAGATGTTGTTATGCCAGTAAATTCAGAATCAACCGATTCAATGATTAAATCGCTAAACTTTTTAAATCCAGAAGTGTGATTGAGATTTCCTATTGCGTCATTCCAAGTTTCATAGTCAACTTTAGATTTTATAGAGTATGAGAAATTTTGATAATAATCATTATTAGAAGTAACCTGGAACTGATTATTTAAAAATCCACTTTCTGATTTCCATCCTTTTCTAACAACTGAAGATGCATTGACAGTATAAACTGCATCAAAATCTTGAACAGTAACAATTGAACCTTTTGCTTTTGAAGTTTCTCCTTCAATTGTTGAATTGACTTCAAAAGTATCACTGGATGATAATCTCAACTCTTCAGTATACTCATTCCAGTTTAATACGAAACCACTTGAAGACCCACTATTTACTTTTTCACCTTTAAAGAATCTATATTTTTCTAAAATAGGATCGAATATTGGGAAATATTTTTCGGGAACAACAATGCCCGCAGAATTTTCAACATCAAAAGTGCCTGGAGATTCTGAATTTGATAAGTAGTTTGAAAGATTATAAACAACATTTGCACCCGATGCGCCATATTGTGGATTTACTGAAGTTAGAGTAAATAGAGCATAGTTATAGTTTTTGGAGTTGTAACCCTTTGAAGTTAATGCAGTTCCAACACTAACACTTTCAACTAAAACTTTATCCCCAACATTGAATGGGAAAGTTTGTCCGAAACTATAATTAACATTTAGTTCAACAGTTACGTTTTTATTCGTCCCATTGAATGTAATATTCTTAATTGGTACTCCATTGGAGTTATTGGTTGGAATTATTATTGGTTTGGTATTGTATATTCCCTCAGTATTTTTTACGATTTCTACTGTTTTTGCATTTGCATCATATTTTAACTCGACATCATTAACAACTTTATTGGTATAAGAATCAATAACCACAAGTTCTGGAGAAACGCTATAATCAATTCCAACTGACGAAACGCCAACACTCTTAAATATCGAGAGTGGATTTACTTTCAATATTTGAGGTAATTTGGAAGATGGACGTAAAGTTGAATCCGCTGGATAATCAAATCCAATGTCTTCTATCTCAACTCGGTTAACTTTTCCAATAGAAATTGTAAGTGGTTCTAAAATAGCACCACGACCTGTAGCAGAAAATACTGATGTTATACCTGGAGAAGTATTATAATATCTACCTGGAGATTTTATTTCAACTGCTTTAATTTCGCCAGTTGTATTTCTAGAATTAGTATAGTATTGGAAGTCTCCGTCAGAACTAGTATACGATAGACTTTCTGGATAATCTAAAATATTAAAAGTAAACGTCGTTTGTCCCACTCCAACTATTTTGTGGAATCCATAATAAGAACTTTGAGATAAAATTAATCTATTATTTGCAGCAATATTATCATTATCTACGATAATTTCTTTCTTAGAAATAAGATTATCGGTTAGATCGACTGGAACCAAGTTGTAGTATAAATCAAAGTCAAGATTTGTTGTCGTTAAAGTAACTGAAGAAGTAGAAGTTACTCCAATTCTTCCAGTTTTAACAACATCAAATTTTGAAGAATTTTCTGTTTTATCGAACTCTTCGGTAAAATCTGAATTTGTGTAGAATTTAAAATCAAATGCTGGGTATGAAAGAGAACCTTTGTTATATGAGAGTGAACTATCAGACAAATCAAATTTAACAACCTGATTAGATATTGCAAAAATTCTTGGATTGACTAAAGATAGAGATCCTGCAGAAGCACTTGCAAAATCAATTACTTCTGGAATATCCTTAGTTGCATTATAATAACTGGAAGATAGTTTGATAGTATCTTTATTAAATCTGACAACATAATATATTTCATCATTTGTTAATCCCCCAATCGCAACAATTGCATTGTAGATTACTTTTTCTCCAGTTTCATAACCGTGATTTTGAATGCTAATCGTATTATTTGTGGTATTAACATCTGATGCGATGAAAGACTTTGGATTTACTACCAGTCTTCTGTTTTTGTCATTGTATTTTACCACAATAGTGGTGGTAATTCCAGGGAGAACATCAAGATAAACCTCATCATCCGTTTTTAGTCCGTGAGTTGACGCGGTAGAAACGGTAACAGTGTTTTTTACAAACTCTCCAGTTAAAACATTAGGATAAACTGTTTTAAAACTGTGATTGACGCCAGAACCGACATTTGTAAAAAATACTGTGGAAGTTGTTATGTTGCTATCAATACCAACAAAAGATCCAGTAGAACCTAAACCAACTTTATATGTAGAAATTCCAATCAAATCATCAGAAACTTTGGCAACGTAAACTGACTGGTTATCTGACAACTGAAAACTACTTACGCCATTATCAGAAACAAATAATGAAGATCCTCCATTACTAGAATAAAGAAGTTCTTCTCCAGTCTCTAGTTTATGTGATGGTAAATAAATTGTTTTCGTTGGAACAAAGATATTTGTGATTCCTGCCCCTGGATTAGAGAAATATAAAGTTGAACCTACTCCAATACCTGCAGATGACCCTAAAGAAACGGATTCTGTTGGATTAAAATATATTTCTCTGTTTAAGTTATAATTTATGTTTACTCCTTTTGAGTTGTCAAAAGTAAACTTTCTAGTTTTTTCATACAAAACTGTGGATGCAGTATGTGCTGATCCAGCAGTAGATTGATAAGATCTTAAAACTTTGATTCTAGAAGATAACCTATCAATTGATAAAACCTTTACTTTCTCACTTTCAATCTGATAAACATCATTTTCTCTTATATTTGGAAACTCTAAAGAACCATTTACATTAAAGTAAGTAATGATACCAGTTGCGGTTGAGTTTCCTACAGGACCGGAAAGAGAAAGAGTATCTGACCTAACGCCTACTTGGAAGAACTCATTAAAAGAACTAACCGATGTATTAAGACCGGAAATTGATATAATATCTTTGTTTACGAGACTATGTGGATTGGAACAGAATCCAATAAACTTTCCAGTTGAATTCATTGGATAAAACTCAACATTTTGCGCAAAAGTTGATGCAAAACTTATAGAATTAATTTCCTTTCCAGTTAAGTATGAAACTTCAGCATATGCATCGGAACCACTAGTATTTGTATTATTAAATACTACTTTATCTCCAATTTTATAACCACTACCACCAGTAGTGATTCCAATGCCATCCAGTCCAGATAAAAGGATTGATTTTACTTTTACTGCAGGTTCTTTTACTTTTATTGGATTGAAAACAAAATCATATTGAGAATTTGCACTTGTTAAGTTGTAAGGCGTTGTATTTCTTAATAGATTTTTGTCTTCAAACGAGAATAATCTTTGGTCTGTAGATTCTCTAGTATAATTAGATTGATTGGGAACAGACTTGAAAGTGTTTCCAATTAGATATGGGAAAGATGGTTTCTTGAAGTTTTTGAATGCTCCTGATGTTTCTGTGGAACCATTATTAATAGTTGCAAAATATGCATAAGTTCCATTTGGAAACTCTGGGGTTACGCAAAATCTTCCATTATGTTCATCCAAATCACCTGAATTATTAAATTGATAATCATCTACAAAAAATCCTTCTGGGTAAATTTTTTGACCTGATGATGATACTGGATCTGGTCTTTCTGAGGATACTTGCTGAACATACCCAGGAATCATCTCTCTAATGTTTCCTCCAGATGGAGTAGAGTATCCATAAGGTCCATATATTGGGTTGCCATCATAGGCCCAACCAATTATTGGTGAGTGTACATTAGAAGTTACTTCTCTATTTCCACTGATATTTAAATCTGGAATGAAAACTTTTCTGCCATTTACATAATCTATGCCAAAAACACTTCTTCTAAGTTTTCTTGGCGCATATAAGTGGCAATATTGCAATCCATTAATTGTATATGAAGATGTGTCAATAACTCCATCATCATTCAGTATTTTATTGGAGTTTAAACTTTTTTCTACTTTATTAACTACCCAAGACTTTATCTTACATTCTGGTTTAAAGTTCCTACCTGCTGGAACGACTTCTAGGAATGTTCCTACAGTGCCAAACCCAACCCCACCATTTACAACTTTAACATCGACTATTTTCCCATTACTGATTATAGGAGTCAAAACTGCTGCAGTACCAATACCCAGCGCACTGATAGTTGGCGAAGAATTGTAATTGCTTCCTCCATTTAAAACTAAAACTTGAGTTATTTGTCCGTTGTTTACGATGGGAGAAAGTTGAGCTTGAGAACCTATACCTAAAACTACTCTAGGTTGTCTTTCGTAATTAATGATTTCGGAAGATCCATATCCAACTCCAGAATTGCTTACGAATACATTAGTAATAGGTCCCCTAAAAACGGGTTCAATTCTTGCATTAAAGTCTTGACCAGTTAATGTTGAGACACCAATCTTTCCTTTTACAGATACAGTAATTTCTGGATAATTGAATACATGAGTTGATGATCCAATAGATGTTAAATTTATAGTTTGCCCTGTCTTAAAATAGAAATCCTTATTGGTTGTAGCGATTCCTACCTGGGAAAGTTTAAACTGATCATCATTTACTTTTGTTACATAGTATGATGCATTATTGGATAATCCCCCAATAACGGATCCAGTAGAGGTATATTTTATCACCTCCCCAGTTTGATAACCATGATTTACTATATTAATAGTATTTGATGCAGTATTAATTCCAGAAGAAGAACATGAAATCTTTTTATTTGAATAATTAGAACCATTATCCAAAATACTAAAACTTGCTATTGCTCTCTTTGGTGTAAATGATTCTAGAATATGAATTCCAACACCATATGAAGTCAAATCTACTGTATTAATACCAGAAACTGCATCATTTAAAGTTTTATGCAGTTTTACATTATACTCATTTTGTACATTTACGTAATACTGGGCATTTGTCGAAATTCCTCCTACTGATGTTTGTCCATCAGTGAGATACGAAACTCTCTCATAATCTCTAAATTTATGATATGAAGAGAACCCAATAGTATTTGCAGTTAGATTTACAAATCCAGCAGATTCTATTGAATTAAAAGAAACTTTATGTCTAAAACTTGTTAGATTTGGTTTTGCGACTGCACCAATACCATTTCCTCCAGAAATAGTCACTATGGGATCTTCAACATAATCAAATCCGCCGTCAATAACATCAATTCTTTCTAAAGATCCTTCAACATGTGCATATGCTGATGCATTAGAACCATTAACATCATATATTGAAATCTCTGGTGGATTAATGACATCATAATCTTCTCCGCCATCAATTACACTTATTTGCTGAATTCCTCCGTAATATACTTTATCTTCAGATTTATAACTAAATGCTTCTACTCCATTGACAAATATTCCAACAGGACCAGATGGTGTTTCTGCATTATCTTCATTATTTGTTGGTACTGGAGTTGTTACATTTTTAATATAACTTTGAGGAGAAAGATCTAAAAATTGAAGTTTTGTTTTTTTGAAAATATTATTGGATACGGTTACTGGTCCCGAAATTGAAACATATTTTTTATTAAATAGATCAGATCTGCTGTTTGATAGTTTGATTTTTAAGTCATCTATCTTTTGTACATAATAAGATTTTGAAAGTATTCCTAAAGAATTTGAGGAGTCAAATGGATCAATATATGTTATAGAATCACCAGTATAAAGACCATGATAACTATTTGGATTTCCCGAACTTAAGTCTAAAGTTTCTCCGCCGAAAATTCCAGAGAAAACTATATCAGTTGTCTTTAAATCAATACTCTCATCCAAATAACTTGGTAGAGAATTTGCAGCAACATAGATATCTTCTTCATTTTTCAAATAAACATTTTGAATATTTGACGAATATTGATTCAATGAACTAAAGTTAGAAAACTTTGGTTTTGAAATGACTCTTTCAGCAATATATTTTGTGTTCAGGTTGTTTATTTTTGGACCTTCGACACTTATTGAATTGTCATTGTTAACTCTAACAACCTTATAATCTGTTACACTAGTTCCATCAGAAAAAATTAGATTAAGAGTGTCTCCTAGATAAAATGTATGTGGATCATAAGTTATAAATTCATAAGAAAATAGATTTAAGGAAGGATTTGATGAATTTGGTCCTTTAATTTGCTGTATTTTAAACTTATTTGATATATTAAATATCCAATTATTTGCTAGTTCGTTAGTTCCTCTATATCCTAACGTAACAGTTTTCAAAGGATCTCCCTTTGACATCAAATAAGTGTCTTTATCATAAGATACGTCAGACAATACTCCAGTAATTCTTACTTTTATCGTATTAATTCCAACATTTGAATATGCAAAAGCATTAATTCTAATATCAGTTCCTTTAGGAATTTCTATTGAAGTTTGATTTGTTAATATAAACTGTGTTAAACTTCTATCGTAATAATTACTCGAATATTCTACTCCATCAACTTTATATAATAAAGTTCCTGTTGGAGGAAATCCTATGGTAGAATCTACATCTAAAACTTGACTATTAACTAATATCTTCGAAGTTAATTTTGTCGATGAATGTATTGAAAAGTTTCCAAAGACAGTGCCATTTACTGTAAGATCTTTATTATAGTCACTATCTAAACTTAGAACATAATATGTTTTATCTGATCTTTGAATTTTTTCTACATTTGTTACGGTTCCGTATGCCTTATTGAAGAATCCATCCTCATCTTGATATATGGTGCGATTTACCATATCCATAGGATTACCAGAAATAGATTCTACAACTAAATCTCTGGTGATTCTATATTTTGCATCAGATGGTTTTAGAAGAAAATCTCTTGGTTTTAAAACATCAACATTTTCCCCAAATAAAGCTTTAAAAAGAACTTTATATGAGTCGTCTGTTCCTTTTGCTCTATAATAATCTTTTGCTTGCTTTATAAAAGTTTTTTCATTTAGACCATCAGTAAATTCTCTATTTTCAAATCCTGGAACTAACTGTTTCTTTAGTTTTGTTAGAAACTCTCTCAATAATAAAGAACTTAGATTTTCTACGCGAGAATTATTAGAGTGAGTTGATATTTCAGAAGTGGAAAATACTAACTGGTCGGGTTTATTAGTGGATCTATAAGAGGTTATTCCACTAAATCCTCTTGTACAATTAGTAAATGTAGTATTAGTTTTTCCTTCGTAAAGAATAATCTCAGAATCAATTCTTATTATTCCATTTGCTTCTGGGAATCCATAGGTGGAGGCAACATTAATAGTATTATCTACAAAATCAACATTGCTTGTCAAAAAGGTTGAAGATGGGCTCTGTACAACAAACTCTAAAACATCCCCATTAACTGCTGGTTGAGTTAAACTGACAGCAGTTGATTGAACTGTGAAATAATCTATACTTTTTGTTAACTTTGAACCATTTTTATAAACTATAAGATCTTCAACAGAAAAACCACCACTAATTGCAAAATATGTCTGTGGAGATGTTGGTTTTGCAGTAACTGTTCTACTAAAAAGAGATTCTGATAGATTATCAACTTTTACATATTGATCAATGTTTTGAAGAACGTCAAGTGTCCCTCCTTTTCCTTCTAAAGAATTATAATATTCCTTTAAAAACTCACCTACAAGGGGATATTCTTCCTGTACAAAGTCGGGCAGTTGATTTTGTACAATTGAACCAATTTTGACTCTTGTATTTGACATATTATTCTCTTATAATAGAACCATT
>JBIPMW010000038.1:0-12597 GCA_044376455.1 Crocinitomicaceae bacterium
GAATAGGTTCACATGCGTGTCCGATAGCTACTGAAGGATCTGGTGTGGCAATGAGCCAATTTGGGACGATATCTTTGGTGGCATCTAAAAAGAGCGTAGCAACCTGATTGAGCACCTGACCTTTGAAAGGAATACCTTTTGGCAAGATATGGTCGAAGGCAGAAATGCGGTCAGAGGCTACCATGACGAGTAAACCGTTGTCTAGGGTATAGACGTCGCGAACTTTTCCGTTGTAGACATTGGTTTGTCCTTTGAAGTGAAATGAATTGCTGGTAAGGGCTTTCATGTGTATGATAAGGAATTTAAGATTGTTGTTCTTTTTGAGCTTGTTTTTCTAGCTTTTCTTGTTTGTCTTTTTGTTCTTGGACATCAAAAGCTTCAATGATTTGTTTGACCAAACGGTGTCTGATGACATCGCTCTGGCCAAGGCGAATAATTTGAATGTCGTCGATGTCTTTGAGCACATCTAGGGCGTAAGATAAGCCAGAGCGTTGCTTAGAAGGTAAATCTACCTGCGACATATCACCCGTAATGACAAACTTGGCAGTCATGCCCATGCGGGTCAGGAACATTTTCATTTGCATTTGGGTGGTATTTTGCGCTTCATCTAGAATGACAAATGCCTTGTCCAAGGTGCGGCCTCGCATGAAGGCAAGTGGTGCAATTTCGATGACACCAAATTCAATCATGTCAGCTAGTTTTTCAGCTGGAATCATGTCGCGGAGGGCATCGTAGAGCGGCATGAGGTAAGGATCGAGTTTTTCTTTGAGATCGCCGGGTAAAAAACCGAGGTTTTCGCCTGCTTCTACAGCCGGGCGCGTCAGGATAATGCGTTTGACTTCTTTGGCTTTGAGCGCCCTGACAGCCATGGCCACAGCAGTGTAAGTTTTACCGGTTCCGGCAGGACCAACTGCAAAAACCATATCTGATTGCATCACCGCTTGAACCAACTTTTTCTGGTTGACGGTCCGGGCTTTGATTTTGACACCGCCATTTCCGTGAACTAAGGTTTCAGAGCCGTCGTCATGAGATAACATTTTGGCGCCGTCTTGCAACATGAGGTTATCGATGTTGTTTTCTGTCAGGGAGTTGTAGCTGTGATAATGCTGAACAAACAAAGCAAACTTGCGTTCAAATTCGTCCATCACTTCTTCATCACCTGCAATATTGATTTCATTTCCACGCGCCATCACTTTGAGCTTCGGAAAATAACTCTTGATATGCTTCAGATTTGAATTATTGATACCATAGATTTCGGCCGGATTTAGACCTTCTATGCTGATATGACGTTGTCCTGAACTCAATTTATTTCTGGTATTTATGGAGTGATTTTAGTGATTTCAATTACTTTTGGTAAAATTATAAATTTCTGAGCACAAAGTCGCTTCCAAAGCTATGCAAATCATTACGCTCACCACAGACAGTGGCTACCAAGATTACTACGTTGCAGCCATTAAAGGAGCTTTGCTACAGGTCCTTCCTGAAGCGCACATCATAGATATTACCCATAACATCACGCCCTTCAATGTCAGCGAAGCTGCTTTTCAATTGCGTTGTTGCTTTGAAGACTTTCCTGAAGGCACTATCCACCTCGTTGGAGTCGACGCCGAACCCAATTTTGAAAAAGGTCGCGAAGCACTGCCCGCCATCATGAAATACAAAGGGCACTATTTCATTGGCTCCGATAACGGTTTTTTTGGAAGCCTACTTGAAGAGGCATTTCCAGATGAATTTTACATTTATTCAGCTATCGCCCAACAACAAGATGCCTGGCGCTTTACAGAGAAAAATTGTTTTGTTGCTCTAGCTGCTCAAATTGCAAATAAGGTGGCGGTCTCAACTTTTGCAGAACCAACCCGATCTTACAAACGTGCTTTTGAACACAAACCCGCGATTGACCAATTACTGATTCGTGGAGCTGTCGTGCACATAGATGCCTTTGGCAATCTCATCACAAATATTTGCAAAGCTGATTTTGAACGCTTTGGATCCGACATTCCTTTTACCATCAAATACATGAAAAAGGAGTATTTTATCGACGAAATATCTGCAACTTATAATGCAGTTTCACAAGGGGAACGCGTGGCGCTATTCAACAGTGCTGGTCTTCTTGAAATTGCGATTAACCGCGGAGCCAACCAAGGTTTTGGTGGCGCAAGCAAACTATTTGGCATGCGCATCGGAGACCCCGTGCACATCGAATTCACGCCACAAGGATCCAAAGAAAATATACAATCATTATTCTGATGCTCACAAGAGTCGTTAAACTCACTTTTCAGCAACAGCATTTAGCCGATTTTTACGCTAATTTTGAAACGGTAAAACACCAAGTAGCCCAATTTCCTGGTTGTCTTGGCATGAAATTATTGAGCGATTTAAATGATCCAAATGTCATTTTTACCTATTCTGAATGGGAAAATGAGGCCGCTCTTGACAATTATCGAAGCTCAGAATTATTTTTATCGATTTGGCCTAAAATCAAGCCCTGGTTTGCGCAGCGGGCCGAAGCATGGAGTCTCCAAGAAAATTTTAACGGATTTATTCACTAAAAAATAGTGCATAAGTGAAATAGGTCCTTACCTTTACTGAAATTAATATTATCATAATGAGTAAAGGACATGTAAAATTTTTCAACGAAACTAAAGGTTTTGGTTTCATCGTTGAAGAAGACACGAACAAAGAATATTTTGTTCATGTTACCGGTTTGGTAGACAAAATCAAAGAAAATGACGAAGTTGAATTCGAATTGCAAGAAGGTCGTAAAGGCTTGAACGCTGTGAATGTGAAACAAGCATAATAAAAGATTGAGTGTATCTAAATTCCCGCCCCACAAGGCGGGAATTTTCGTTTATAGATATTTGTTAAATTTGACAACTCAAACAAAGCTATGCGCGCCTTATTCCTTAAAGAAATATCTAGTTTCCTTAGCTCGATCATCGGCTATGTGTTTATCCTGATTTACCTCATTGCCTCAGGACTCTTTCATTGGATTTTATCCTACAACACCAACCTACTCGAAGGTTCGACCGCTGACCTCATCCCTTTTTTCAATATGTCACCGGTCATTTTTCTAATCCTGATTCCGGCCATCACAATGCGCTCCATTGCTGAAGAACGCAGAACCGGCACCATAGAACTACTGCTTACGCGTCCGATTTCAGATTTTCAGCTCATTTTTGCCAAATATTTGGCAGGGGTGGCTCTGGTCTTTGTAGCCATTTTGCCGACAATTATCTATTTAGTCAGCATGTATTTTTTGGGTTCACCGGTGGGTAACATCGACTTAGGTGCAACTTTTACTTCTTATGTAGGCTTGCTCTTATTGGGCGCAGCGTTTGTTTCTATCGGTATGTTTGCCTCTGCACTCACCCAAAGCCAAATTGTTGCGTTTATCATGGCAATGTTTATGTGCTGGGTTTTTTATGATGGTTTCGAACTGCTCGGAAATTTTAGCCAAATTGGCGGCCTTGACTACCTTATTAAATACATCGGCATCGCATTCCATTACGAAGCCATTAAAAAAGGTGTCATCGATAGCAGCGATATCATTTATTTTCTGAGCCTTAATGCGCTCTTTCTGATCGCCTCGCTCACCGTTTTGAAAACCCTCAAGAAATAGGCTATGAAATTGAATTGGAATAAAGGTCTTTACAACTGGACAGTTCTTGGGCTTTTGGCAGCCGCTCTCATTTTGATCAACCTCATTGGTTCTATGCTCTATTGGAAGCTTGACATGACCAAAGACCAACGCTATTCTTTGGCACCGAGCACCGTCAATTACCTTGCTGACAGCAAAAACTTTGAAAATCGGATCAGTATTCAAATATACCTAGATGGCAACATGCCTTCTGAATTGAAGTATTTTCAAAATGCACTCAAAGACAAACTCAAAGATTTCAAACGCATTGCCGGAAATCGCATTGAATTTCTTTTCACAGACCCCAATGTAGGCACAGAAGATGAAATCAATGCATTGCGCTCACAACTCTATGACCGCGGACAAGGAATCATGCCGCTCGAAATTTTATACATGAAGGACGGCACCCAAAGCCAAATGTTATTATTTCCGGGCGCTCTGCTATCTTACAGTGTCAATGGTATTACAAAAGAAGGGGTGGTGCAATTTTTACCAGGCACCCAACCTGGCAGGCCTTACAGCCTTGATCAGATGGGCGAAGTCATTGAAAATGCACTCAACAACCTTGAATACAACCTGCTTTCTGCTCTGCGTCGCCTGACACAACAAACCAAACCTACTATTGCCTTTCTTCAAGGTCATGGCGAATTGAGCTACCCAGAAACACTCAGAGCCCGCGCACTTATCTCACCCTACTACAACATCACAGATGTCACACTCAATGACAGTCTTGCTGCACTCAACGAGGTCGATGGCCTGATTATCGCAGATCCGCAGACTCCTTTTTCTCAAAAAGACCTCTACCTCATTGATCAGTTTGTGATGCGCGGCGGTAAATTAATGTGCTTTGCCAATACACTTGCGCTCAACGAAGACACGCTCAATTCGAAAGGCATGACGCACACCACGCGTAAAAATCTTTTACTTGACAGATTACTTTTTGATTACGGCATTAAAATCAAAGAAAACTATGTGCTTGACGCCAATTGCGCACCGAAAATTGTACCCTTCGCGGAAACAACCTATTTACCATGGTTTTTTCACATGTTGGCCACACCAAGTCAACACCCCATCACGAGAAACGTAGATCCTATTTCTTTGAAATACGCCAATGAAATTGAATTTGTGCAGCTTCCTAAAGCACAACTCACCCCTATCCTCACCAGTTCTAGTAATTCTATTCCTAGCGGTTTGCAGCCACTAGTAAATCTAGCACTACCATTGAACTATGGTAAAAATCCAATCCTTGTTGAAAATCCGGAGGATGAAATCAACCGCTTGTGTGTGGCTGGTTTGTCTGAAGGATTTTATCAATCGCATTTTAAAAACAGAATTGTGGGTGAGTTTGCCAACAGCAAGGATGTCAATTATTTGGAGGAGAGTCAAAAGGAAACCAAAGTTTTAGTTGTAGGGAATGGGACTTTTATCAAAAACACCTACGATTCCATTCTTGACCCCAAAAAACTCAATAGCTATCTCTACAGACCACTTAGCCTTAATGAACTGAAGGTCGATGCAGAATTAGCACAAAGACGCATTCCGATCATTTTTGGTAATCAAGAACTTTTCCAAAATATGGTCGATTACATGATGGGAGACAACTCTGTCTTGGATATCCGCAGTCGCCAAATCGACATCAAGGAAATAGATAAAGAAAAAATCAAGTCAGCATCCTTATTTTACAAAAGCATCAATATGCTCTTGCCGCTGCTCATTATTTTGGCTTTGGCCTTTGTGATGAATTGGTTTCGCAATAGAAAATACGCACGTAAACTCTAAAAAAAATGAAGAAGAAAGCAGGTATTATTATCCTACTATTAGTTGTTTTAGGTGGTTTGGCATGGTATGCCTTTCAACTCAATTCAGAACAAGGAGGCTCTGATACAAGAGCTTTTAATTTCAAAATTGAAGATACCACTTCAGTTACGCGCATTCAAATCACAGATGCTTTCGGGCAGCAATTTACACTCGTTAAAAAAGACAACACCTGGACCGACGTGAAAGGTGGCTGTATTTCTCAATCAAATGTCTCTTTGATTTTAGAGGCACTCAATAAAATTGAATTCAAAGGGTACTTGGCAAAAAATGCCGAAAAACGCTTTACTGAACTGATGGCTACCTCACACATCAAAGTCGAGATAGAGCAAGACGGCGAATGGACTAAAACTTGGTACTTAGGCCCTGCTACTCCAGATCATTATGGTCAAATCATGCTACTTGAAACAGCTGAAGATGGCAAAAGCAGCATTCCCGTCATGATGAAAATTGCAGGAATCAATGGTGTGATTGATCCGCGTTTTTTTGCAGATCCTCGCCAATGGGCATGTACCGAAATTATGGCCTTGCAAATGGATGACATCAAAAGTGTGAAGGCTAAATTTCATAAAGAACCGTATCGCAATTTTGAAATTGTGCGCAAAGGCAACCAATTCCGCGTGACTCAAAACGGAGTTGCCTTACCCTACATTGATACTACCAATGTTTTCAGATACCTTCAGGGTTTTCAAAAGATCCATTTCGAGCAAAAAAACTTCACACTTTCTGACCGTCAAGTAGATAGTGTTAAGAAAAGTAATGCGTTTTGTGTGCTTGACGTTCGAACTAAATACGAAAATATTCATTTAAAAATGTATCGCATCAAGAGTCAAGAAGAGCAGCGCAATGAATTCGGACAGCTCGTAAACATGGACATGAATAGCTTTTGGTGCGAACTCCCCGACGGTGATTTAGTCAAGTGTCAGTATCATGTTTTCAACCCACTTATCCTGGGGCACGTCTTCTTTCCGGATATGGAAAGACGTTTTCCTGATTCTTTGAAGACTATCGGCATGCCATAAGCAACTAAATGACTTATTTTTACGTTATTACAAACATGACCCATATGCTGCGCATCTTTTCGCTTCTCCTTTCCCTATACTGCGGAATAGTCTTTGCGCAGAGTCCAGTAGCCAACTTCACAGCTACTCCTCTTACGGTTTGCGTAGGTCAAAATGTCACTTTTACCAATACCTCTAGTGCTAACGGAGGCCCTGCCCTCAGTAGTTATCAATGGGATTTCGGAGATGGTTCAGCTGCCACCAGCACTAATGCAACACATGCATTTTCAAGCGCAGGAACCTTCACTATTACACTTGTTGCAACCAATGCCAATGGTGTTGCAGACGCAGAAATTAAACCCGCCTACATAACCGTCAATCCCTTGCCAAATGTCAATTTTACAGCAAATGGCCTCGGTTGCACCGTCCCACTTACCTTAAGTTTTGCGAACAGTTCCTCGCAAGGTGCTAATTTTTCACAAGCTTGGAATTTTGGAAACAGCCAAAGCTCTACTTTATACACGCCACCGAGTATTACCTACAATACACAAGGAACTTTCCAAGTTGTTTTGACTGTAACTAACAATAATACAGGTTGCGTCAATACCCAAACCCAGGCTATTGTTGTATCTAACTTTCAAGCCGGCATTACTGCGCCTACTGTGGGCTGTGTGGGGCAAAGTATCGCTTTTCAAGATAATTCAACAGCAGGTGCTAATAGTTGGGCCTGGAACTTTGGAAGTGCGGGGCAAAGCAACGCTGAAAACCCAAGTGTCACGTATAATTCGCCTGGGACATACACAGTAAGTCTTACTGCACAAAACACCAATTCGGGTTGTAGCGCCAGCACAACTCAACAAATTACCATACAGCCCAACGTATTCCCTAATTTTTCAGCCAATCCAACAGCCAATTGTGCACCAGGTAGCATTCAATTCGTTAATAATACGACATTGCCAGGAACCTACGTTTGGAATTTTGGTGATGGGCAAACCTATACCGGAGCTACGCCACCTGCTCATATTTACCAACAAAGTGGGCTCTATGATGTCAGCCTCACATATACTTCTAATGCTGGCTGTTCCGGTACTCAAACGCTGCAAGATTATATTGAAATTACCCCGGTAGAAGCTGGTTTTTTTGCCCTAGATACAGGAGGTTGTGCGCCATTTACAGTTCAATTCATTGACACTTCTTTTACGCCGAGTAACCCAATTGTTTCTTGGCAATGGAATTTTGGTAATGGCCAAACATTCAACGGACAAGTACCTCCTGCACAAACCTACGGCGTTGGTTTATATAATGTATCATTAATTATTACCACTGCATCGGGATGTAAAGACACCATCATCAAAACACCATATGTAACGGTCGGAGACATCGACTCTGTTAGTTTCACATATAATCCCAATATTACTTGTTCGAATGACGATGTTGATTTTACTTCAGAATTTTACATTTCGGTGCCATATGACACCAATGAAATCAATTATTTATGGGATTTTTCACAAGGCATTAGCACCCAGGACGACCCCAGCTTTCAGTTTTCGCAAGACACAGGTTTTGTCGATATTACACTTTATGTAAATTTTAGAGGTTGTATCGATTCGACAACTATTGACTCTGCACTGTATGTGTTGGCGCCTATCGCCATGTTCAATCCAAATACGAGTTTGGTGTGTAATCCGGCTAGTTTTCCTGTTCAAATACAGTTTCAAAATACCTCTCTTGACGGAGAACTCACCGATAGCGTAGCCATGCACTACGAATGGAACGATGCAAGCCCGAACACCTATTTCAACAATGCCCAACTCGATTTACCTAACGGGGGCAATACCACGCATGGCTTCAATAATTACGGCACCTTTCAGGTCGAACAAGTTGTGCATAATTATACCACCGGATGTTCAGATAGCATATCATTAGCCATCACCATTTCGCAACTGCAATCAAATTTTTTACTTCCTGATGATACCATTTGTAAAGGGGATGCCATTAGTCTGTTCAATCAAAGCACTACCTGGTCTGCGCACCCAGTCAATACATGGATTTATACCTTTGGCAATGGCCAACAAATTAATAATGGGCCAAATGTAAACTATGTTTATCCTGCAAGTGGTCAATACAATGTTTCCTTATTGGTTTTCAATACTGCGGGTTGTACCTCCACAAGTAGTCAAGCCATTTATGTAGCCAATAAACCCGTTGCTGGCTTGCTTGCTACCAACTATGCAGGCTGTTCTCCCTATTCTGTAAGTTTTACGAATACCAGTTACAGCATCACCAACGGTTTACCTTTGGCGAATTTCACTACCACTTTTTCAGACAACAACACGAGCGTCACTACTACCAATTTAAATCAGCCGATTAACCATACTTTCGTCGGAAATGGCGTTTACACGGCAATAATAACTGCCACAGATATCAACGGCTGCGTATCCAATCCGGCGACCGTTCAAATAACGCTGACCAAACCAACAGCTCTCATTGCCTCAGATACCATTATTTGTAAACAAGATAGTAGCACCATCGCAACGCTCAGTACTGGCGCAGAACCACTTGCTTATCAATGGTACATAGGAACAACTCTATCTAGCTTTGACAGTTTACTATTATTGCACGAAGCATCAATAGGTAATGGACTCTTCTCAACTTTCCCCATTTCTTTAGTGGTGACCGATGCAAATGGTTGTCAAGACAGTACCTCGCAAATTATTTATATTTCTACGCCAAATGCAAGCCCAACTTATACTTTTTCAGGTGCAGCCATCAATGCCAACGGCGAATATAGTTGTCCACCATTATTCTGTAATTTTACCGATCAGTCCTCAAGTATTGGTGCGATAACAAATTGGAATTGGTCCTTTGGTAATGGCAATAATTCTGTTTTACAAAATCCAGCAAATACGCTAGTGACGAGCGGCACATTTACGCTTAACTTTGTTGTCACTGATGAATATGGCTGTTCAGACGACACCACAGTAGCAAATTACGTTTCAATTGGTGGCCCACTCGGTACCCCCACTTGGATTCAAGACAACACGGTTTGTGCGCAAGGGGCTTTATTTACCATTCAGAATCCGGCCAATATTGATTCAGTGAGTTGGAATTTAGGTAACGGTATCTGGATTGCAGACAGCCTTCAGTTCTCCTATTTCTACCCAAGTACAGGTACCTATAATCCGAGCGTCACCGTATATGATACTGCCGGCTGCCAAATTCTCTACTTACTGGATCCACTCACGGCAAGTTTGAGTGGTCTTGAAGCACAAATCAGTGCCAATCCGGTCTATGCCAATATCAATCAAATCATTCAACTTTCTGATGCCAGCGTGAGTTTAAATCCTGTTCAGACCTGGACCTGGATTTTTCCGGACAGCAGCTCTACCTATTTGCAGAGCACGAACCAAAGTATTGCATTTAGTACTGGAGGCCCTCAAGAGATTGGCTTGGTATTGGTAGATAACCTCGGTTGTATCGACACCACCTTTCTAATCGTTTATGTTTCAGACCCTGATATTTGGGTGCCGAATGTATTTACGCCGAATGGCGACGGCATCAATGATGTGGTTACCCTACCCTACCCTTCTTTCAAAACCTACGACATCCAGATCTTAAATCGTTGGGGCCAATTGATTTTTGAACTCAAAGATCAAACTGGTATTGCTGTTTGGGATGGCTATGACTTCAACGGGCAGCTCCACACCGACGGCGTCTTCTTCTACCGCCTAAGAGGCGAAATGCTGGGCGGCACCCTCATCGACAAACATGGCTTCATTCATTTAGTGAATGGAGAGTAGTTGAATGTATTGAAAGATGATGATCGACTTTCGATGTACAAAAAAACCCCGAAGTAAACTTCGGGGTTTTTTGAGTGGTACCTCCAGGAATCGAACCAGGGACACAAGGATTTTCAGTCCTTTGCTCTACCAACTGAGCTAAGGTACCAGCTTTTGGTGGATGCAAATTTAATACATTTTTACGCTTTCTCACAAGTTAAAAGCTAAAAAAGTTCAAAAAAGCTAAGTATTTTTGAAGATGCCTGTTTCTAAACAAGTTTATTTACTCGATGCCGGTAATACGCAAATCAAGATTGCGTTGGCTCAAGAAGGTCTGATTCAATGGGTTAAGCGTTTTGAGCTCGATGATTTCCCATTGCATAGTTTGGATAGTAACATCCCTTTGGCCTTTTCGTCTGTAGTACAAGAAGCATTTACTTCGACCCTCCGATCTTATTTTAAATCTTGTTTTGAAGTGACCCATCAACAGCGACTTCCTTTTCAAATGGCTTACAGAAGTCCTGATACACTTGGTAAAGACCGCTTGTGTAATGCTGCTGCACTCTCCCAATTGGCTCCTGGCAAACCAAAACTTGCAATAGACCTCGGCACGTGTATCAAATTTGACTTCGTAACAGCGCAACAAGCATACTTAGGTGGGTCTATCAGTCCGGGCCTAAAAATGCGTGCCCAAGCACTTGCCTCTTTTACTGCAAAATTACCTGAATTGGAGCTAAACATGAGTCCTGCCCTCATCGGTTCAGATTCAAAAAGCAGTATGGAAATCGGTACTTATATGGGGTGGCAAAAAGAAATCGAAGGGATGTTAGCAGCCTATTTCAAAGACTACCCCGATTTACAAGTATTTATCACGGGTGGGGACGCTAAACATTTTGATTTAGGCCAAAAAAATAGCATCTTTGTACACGAAAACTTAACGCTTGAGGGTATCTTATCCCTTTATCTATCGCATGAATAAACAACTCTCCCTCATCATTTGCTTTTTTTGGATGCTCAACGTAACTGCGCAATCCATCACGGCGGAACCCGCAAGCTTCTATGGCCTCGGTGAAAAAAGCGCTAAAGGACATGCTGTATTTGATGCGCTCGGGAAGAACTCAATCAACGTCCTTGATTCAGGCATATTAAACCACAACAATCCAGCGAGCTATAACCGCCTCAGTAAAGGCGCTACCCTATATACACTTGGCCTCCATTCAAGGCAATCTTGGTATCAGAGTGGCGGCGCACAGCAATTCAATGCCACCCCAATGGTGGAAGAATTTACACTTGGCTTTAAAATCAGCAAACAAATGGGCTTGTCTTTTGGTCTTAGACCTTACAGCTCCAGAGGATACCAAATCACTGAAACCGTTTTTACAGACCTTGACTCCTTGCGTTATAACTATTCCGGTAAAGGTGCCATTCAAGACCTTTATTTAGGTTATTCCTTCGGTATCATCGAAAAACCAAAAACCAAATTGGCAATTGGTGCTAATGTCTCGTACCTTTTTGGCACCTTGATCAATGAGCGAAGCTCAACACTTTTAACCGGCGCTAGCACTACCGGTGGGATTGAACGCAAATCACTCATTGTGCGTTCTAATTCCATTGACCTTGGTACCTATTTCACCCAAGCACTCGGAAAAAAACACAGCATCACACTCTCTGCAGTCTATCAGCCGCAAATGCTGATGAAAGCCGATTTGCTGAAAGAACTTTACAGCACGGCAACAATTAATGTTCCCTCAAGCTACGATACCATCGCTTATGTTTCCCAGCAATTCAGAGCCACAGCAGCACAAAGTTGGCAAGCGGGTTTTGCGTACAGCTGGAAACTTCCATCTTATAAAAGACAAACCAGAGAATTACACCCGTTGTTACAACTTTACGGGAGTTACGCCAACTACGGCAACCTCACTCAAAATGAAAACCTCATCACTGGTTTTGATCAAAGTTCCCATGCCAGAATGAGCTTTGGGATTCAATTTCAGCCAGAATATAAAGTACTAGAAAATCTAGCCACCCTGAAGGCTTTTGAAAAACTAAGCTACAGAGCAGGCTTTTACCAACAAACGTTGCCCTACCTGAGCAATGGACAACAGTATCAGGAAAGAGCCATCACTTTTGGATTTGGCTTGCCTTTATTAGCACAAGTTTCTCTTTCCTCTCTCAACATCGGATTCACCTTGGGTCAGCGCAATATTCCGAACACAGATTGGTCGGAAAATTTTATTGGTGCACGCGTGAGTTTCATCATGGCTCCTTCGAACTTTGAAAAATGGTTCCGCAAGCGTCAACTCGACTAACATTTCGTTTTTTCAACGGCCTATTACTGGGTTTGGTCGCTATTTTTTTGATGGCC
>JBIPMW010000296.1:0-4109 GCA_044376455.1 Crocinitomicaceae bacterium
AGATCATCAACCGCAAAACCGGCCAGCCGCAGCAACCCTACGGCTATGAAGTCGTCAAGGACGCGGTCATTGAGGCGATGCTTCGCGGGCTGCAGTTGGTCGGCAACCAGTTCAATATCATCAGCGGGCGCTTTTACTGCACCAAGGAAGGATTTGAGGGTCTGATTCGTCAGCTCACCTACGTCACGGACTTCCGGCCAGTGATTGGCGTGCCGAAGACTCAGAACGGCGGCGCCATTATCGACTGTTCAGCCACCTGGCAACAGAACGGCAAGCCCTCCAGCCTGGAGGCATCGATCCCCGTCAAGACCAGCGAGAGCGGCTCCGCCGACCAGTACATCGGCAAGGCAACGCGGAAGTTTTTAAAACGCTGCTACGAGGTGATGAGCGGAAACAGCATCCCCGAGGGCGATGCCACAGAGGGAGGCGACAGCGGTGTTCAGTTGGCCCAGGTCGTCACCCACGCCCCCACCGCCGCCCTCCCCGCCGAAGTCGCCGCCGCTGCAGCCCCGGCCCCGGTGATGAGCGAGCAACAGCAGCAGCAACTGATCACCGCGATGCGCCGCCAGCTCAGCCCGATCGGGGTGAACGCCTTCGTAGCCGACGCCCTGCGCACCTACGGCTGCAGCAAGCCTCAGGAGCTACCGGCGGAGGCGCACAGCAGTCTGATGCGTGGCCTGGGCGACCCGGGCAACCGCGAGCGCTGGAACCGCGGCTGTGGGGCCAATGGAGATCAGCTGTTGTCCGATGCCCAGATCGCGGAGATTGAGGCGCAGCAGCAGGCCGCGACTGCCGAGCAGGAGCCTGCCGCCGCCCCGGCCGCTCCGACCACCCCGGCACCCCAGCGAAGGGCGCAGCCACAGCCCGCCGCTCCGGCCGCTGCAGCACCCTCCACTGAGGCCGCCCAGCCCGCTGAGGCCGCCGGATCACCCCTGCAGACGGAGCTGGTCTGATGAACGAGATCAAGGCTTTGGTGCCCACCGAGGCCCTCCTGCAGGAAGCCAAGGGCGACCCCGCCGAGGCCATGCGCCTGGCTGCACTGTTCGGCTACGGGTTGGCAGTCGCTGATCTGGACGAGGCCTGCCTGGTCAAGGCTGAGCCAACGCAGGAGGCAGGCCAGTGATCGTCATCACCACACTGCTCGCCGCCGCGGCCGGCTGGTTCCTGCATCGGGTCACTGACCGCGCCGCCATTGCGGCAATCCGACGCCAGGCGGCCCGCGATGGCCGCCGCAGCCGGCAGGAGGAGGTCGATGCACTCCATCGCCGAATCCTGGTCCTGGAGCACCAGGCCCGGCAGTTCCCCCGGATCAGCCACGCCAACGGCTTCAGGCCAGGGGGCGACCGGTGAGGAAGTACGACGACCAGCAGCTGACGGCCATGCTCGGGGCTCCCCTGCTCAGGCCCGAGCAGGAGATCCAACTGGGCCGCCAGGTGCAGCGCTGGCAGGAGCTGCTGGCACAACAGGGCGACGGCGAGCTCAGGGCCTGGGCGGAGCGCTGCGGGATCACCCCAGCGGAACTTGCCCGGGCCTGCAAGCGTGGACAGCGGGCCAGGGATCGGATGATCGTCTGCAACATGCGGCTGGTGGTCTCCGTCAGCCGCGCCTTCCTGCATCGCTGCGGTGACCTGGAGGCCATGGATCTCCTGCAGGAGGGGGCCTTGGCCCTGAATGTTGCCGCGCTCAAATTTGATCCATCCCGCGGCTACAAATTTTCAACTTATGCCATGGCCTGGATTCGTCGATTTATGACCCGAGCCATTCAAGACCGCGGCCGGGCAATCCGCATTCCGATTCACATCTATCAGCGCAAGGCGATGATGACGCGTTGCGCAGAGGAAGCCCAGTCTAGGGGCGAGCGGATGACGCTAGAGCAGGCCTTTGAGGCGTCGGGCTCATCGGGGCGAATCGACTACATCCGGGCCGCGGAAGCGGTCTGGTCGGTCGGCTCGATTGATGCGGTTGCACCTGGCATGGATTCCGGTACAACAACGGTTGAGAGCATCGCCGCTCCCGAAGTCGAACTGCCGGTAGAGCTGGGCCCTGAGCACCAGCAACTACTCGGCGCCGTTGATGCCCTGCCGTCCCATGTTGCTGCCGCCATCCGGCTGCGGTTTGGGATTGGAGGTGTCAAAGAGTCCTCGACCGCGGACATAGCCCGTGCGCTTCGGATGAGTGATCGCAACGTGCGCTATGCGATCAACTCGGCCTTGCCTAAACTCAAGGCCGCTGTTTCACCTGCAAAATCACGATGACAAAAGCCTATCTCGCTTCACTGGCCGCCGGCCTCGCCATTGGCCTGGCCCTGATCCACTACGGCCAGCGCCTCGAAAACCCGAGCGCCCGCCTGATCCTGTCGCCTAAATGGCTGCAGGAGGCCCAGGAAGCCCGCTACGAGTGGGAGCCATGAGCCGACACCTTGAACCGGTCGCCGTGGCCGATCTGGCGAGCCTCTTGCAGCAGTGGCCTCACCGCGGAGCGGACGACAAGCCGACCCGCGTCCTGATCGGCAACAGCTTTGACGAGATCCCGGTGCGGCCCCTGCCCCTGGTGGCGGCCGGACCGCTCGAATCGGACGACGGCGGCCATCAGAACCTGATCCTGTATCCGGCCGCCAGGGAGCTCCCCGAGGGATCGGTGGGCCCGAATGCCACCGCCCTGGATCTGGCGCTGGCGTGCATCCGCTACCGGCAGACCGTCCCGCCCGAGATTTACAACCCCGAGACGGAAATGGCACTGGCTCTGCGGGCGGTTGAAGCCATCACTCGCTGCCAGGGGTTGAGGATCTGAGCATGGGTCAACCTCTCACGTCGGCGGATCTCAGCATCGAGCTTTTGCATGATGCTCTGGATGCCGCCGAGGGCCATGCCATGAGCATGCGTGACAGAAAGGATCTCGCCAGCCCCCAGACCGACGCGATCGTCTGCCAACTCGAGACCATCGCAACCCTGCTCCGGGGACTCCCCCGAGCCGACCACGACGCCACCACCCGATGACAACCACCACCCCCACCTCCGAGGCCACCACAGAGGCCACCCCCGCCCCCACTGCTCCGGCACCCCTGTCCGACGCGGACTGGTCTGCCGCCTGGGGCCATGAACTGACCGACGCCCCGCAGGTCTTCGGCGGGTTGCCACGCGAGGCCTATGACCAGCTCGACGGGGTGAATGCCAGCCTCATCAAGCACGTCATCCTCGAAGGCGAGGCCCACGCCTGGCGGGAGATGCGCGATCCCGAGCGGGAGGAGGCCGAGGATAAAGGGGCCTTCCTGGTCGGCAACATCACCCACACCTGCCTGCTGGAGCCGGAGCTGTTCGGTGAGCGCTACCTGGAGATCCCCTCGGACGCCCCGAGCCGCCCCACTGCAAAGCAGCTGCAGGACCCCAAGCCACGGAAGGATGGCACGGTCAACCCTGAAACCAAGGCCTACGCCGCTTGGCAGGAGGCCAAGGAGCGCCAGGCGTGGTGGGAGCGCTTTGAGCGGGACAATCCGCAGGCCGCCACGGCTCAGCTGGTGCCAGCCAAGGAGCTTGCCCTGGGCCGGGCCTGCGGTCAGGCCGTGCTGGATCACCCGGCGATCGGCGCGGCTTTCGCAGGCGAGTTCCGCAACCTCAACGAGCTGACCCTGACCTGGCGCGATCCCGTGACGGGCCGGCGGATGAAGTGCCGCCTTGATGCCCTGCGGCTGATGAACGATCGGCTGTGGGTCGGCGACCTGAAGACCGCCTTGTGCGCCGCCCCAGGCCCCGATGGCTTTGCCCGCGATGCAGAGCGACACGGCTACCTGCTGTCGGCGGCCTTCTACCTGGACGCCACCTTCCACTGCCGCGAGGCCCTGGAGCGCCTCATGGGCCTGCCCGAGGGGGCACTGATCGGCATCGAGCGCCGCTTCGAATGGATCGCGATCGAGAAGGACTGCCCGCGGCCTGATTTCGTGGGGCGGTACTTCATGAACGACGACCAACTGGAGGCCGCCCGCCCGGTGGTCCGCCAGGGCATCGATCGGGTTGTGCAGGCGGAGATCACGGGATGGTGGCCCGGTTACGACACCGCTGCCAAGCCGCTGGAGCTCCCCGGCTACGGCTACTCCAGGCTGCAGCGCCTGGCAG
>JBIPMW010000039.1:0-12562 GCA_044376455.1 Crocinitomicaceae bacterium
TGCTCGGCATTTCTTTAGTTGACGGCTCCATTGTTTCCTCGGCTACCATTGCCAACGGCTTTTATTTCGATATGTTCAAAATGGACAGCGACTGCTTTGAGGCTGCTGCTATGAGACCTAATCCGGCGGCAAGCGTAAATTCGCAATTGAGCATTGATTTCAAGGTATTTCCAAATCCTAGTCATGGACTATTTACGGTTATATCTGAAAATGAAATAACCGAAATCTCACTTTGTGATGCGCAAGGAAAAGTCATTTATCAAGACCTCATCAAAGACAATTCAACAATCATTTCAACAGACAATTATGCACCTGGGGTTTATCTACTGAAAGCGACTTTTTCTGACCAAACCATTGTTAAACGAATCGTTCTAGAATAGATGAAAAAACTGAAATATTTACTGGTTTTTAGCGTACCCGCTACGGTATATATTTCATTTCATGCGCAAGGGCTTATTTGTTATTTGCCCGCATTTGTTTTCTTTGGGTTAGTACCATTCTTGGAGCTCATCATTCCCAAAAAATGGAATCAAAGCGCAGCGACCGAACAACAACTTCATGAGAGTAAGCGTTTTTACAACTTCTTACTCTATTTACAGGTGCCAATAGTATGGTATTTTATTTACGAATTTCTTTCTTTACCCCTCACAACTACTGACCAGACTACTACTTGGGGGCACGTTACCTCGATGGGCATCATGTGCGGAATTATCGGAATTAATTTAGGCCACGAACTTGGCCATCGGCAGCATGCTTTTGAAAGATTACTCGGAGAACTTTTATTGCTGAGTTCCTTGGAAAATCATTTTTTGCCCTATCATAACCGCGGACACCACACTAATGTCGCAACACCAAACGACCCAGCCACTGCCCGAAGTAATGAATGGCTTTATGTTTTTTGGTTGCGCTCACAAATTGGGAGTTACATACAAGCTTGGCAAATTGAAATACAGCGCATGCAAATCTTGAAGCGCAAATGGTGGCATTACAGTAACAAAATGATACAGTATTCCTTCGCGCAGCTTACACTCTTGGCATCCATCTATTTCACTACTAATTTGTTGATGCTTAGCTACTTTATCATTGCCGCAATGATTGGGATCATACTACTCGAAACCGTGAATTACATTGAACATTACGGCCTGATTCGAAAACAAAATCATTACGGAAACTACGAAGTTGTCAAACGACACCATTCGTGGAATTCAAATCACATATTGGGCAGGGCAATACTTTTTGAACTCAGTCGACACAGTGAGCATCATTATAAACCAGACCTACATTACCAATATCTTGACAGTAAAGCTGGTGCCCCGACCATGCCAACTGGTTATCCAGGGATGATGTTACTCAGCATTGTTCCACCATTATTTTTCAAAATAATGAACCCAAAGGTAGAGGCAGCATTGCAAACCGAAATATCAGGTTAGTACAATTTTTGTCTTTTCAGTAAATACTGCAGTAGTATTTGATTGTAACCCATTTCCATCGGTGCTTTGACGAGGTCTATGCCGTTGTTGAGGCAGCGCATTTCCATATTTTTAAAATGGGCGCCAAGCGCTTGCTGATATTTTTCTCTGATTTCTGCAGGCCTTAAGTTGAGCGTTTCACCTGTCTCCATATCGACCAATAGATAAGGGCGATCATCGAGCTCAAAATTTTGTTCAAGTGCTTCATTGAAAACATGAAATAAAATGACTTCATGCTTATTGTGCTTCAAATGCAATAAGGAATCAAATATAGCATCTGAATTTTCAGGGTCATCGAGTAAATCAGTAAACACCAAAACCATGCTGCGCTGATGCGCCAATTCAGCAATATCGTGAAGTGCCTTGGCAGTATTGGTTTGCTTCTTATTGGAGGGTTGATAAATGTGCAGTCTTTTTTCCAATTCGCTATATAAATAGCGGTGATGCGTCATCGATGATTTTGCAGGGGTGTGTAGCGCGAGTTTTTCATCGAAAATACTGAGGCCAACGGCATCGCGCTGTCTTTTTAATAATTCAATCAAACTCGCCGCCGCATAAATGGAGAATTCCAATTTATGAACTCCATCTTTTGGAAAGTACATGGAGCTAGAACCATCAATAACAAGCTGACAACGCAAATTGGTTTCTTCCTCGTACTTCTTGGAAAACAGTTTGTCAGTTCTTCCAAATAAGCGCCAATCGATATTTTTCGTGGACTCGCCCGTGTTGTAAAGGCGGTGTTCGGCAAATTCTACAGAAAAACCATGAAAAGGACTTTTATGCATGCCTGTAATAAAACCTTCAACCACCTGTTTTGCAAGTAATTCTAAATTTCCAAACTGGGTAAGCCGCAAGCGATCTATCGTAGACATGTCTTACAAAGTTAATAAACTGTGGCAGATGCCAAGCAACCACTTACTGATGTTCAGCGTCATGTCATTAAATTCCTTATCATGAAGCATTTATATATCCTATCAACCCTATTGCTTTTATTCACAACTTCGAAGCTAGGGGCTCAAGTAACAGGCTTTGCCATCAATGGCCTTGCACTCAATCCAAACACTCCTTTAACCAGTTGTGACCCTACTGTTACAATAGGATTCAGCGCTGTTACTCCCAATACAAGTTCAGCGGGTAATTTCGACCTTCCTTACACCATTTTAGGAAACAATTTCAATGGTTTTCAATTCCAAGCGGCCATCAATTGGGGCGATGCCACAACAAGTACTGCGGGTGGAGGAACTTCTACAGCTGGCACCAACATTGTCATGAATCCTCCGCTGAGCCATACCTATAATGCTCCGGGCACCTACCTCATTACCACCACTGTTTATAACCCAGCCAATCAGACTTATGCTTATGACAGTATGTCTTATTCAGTAGGTTTTTGTAATATCAATGTCTATGCGTATGTTGGACTTGATTGCGACAACAATGGAACCGTAGAACAAGCCTTACAAAATATCCCTTTTCAATTGATGGGTAATAACGGGCAAGTTTACCAAGCAAATTCAAACCTCAATACCATGTTACAATTTTTAGGGGTTATGGCAGGAACTTACACCCTTCAAGTAGATCCTAATTGGCTTCTAAATAACGGTTATCAAGTACAAACTTCAGTACCCACTTCTTCCATAACCGTACCCGGAACAAGCGTCACTACTTATGCCTTCACATTTATTTGCAATCAAAATCAACAACAACTTTGTGCAACAGGACAAGTTTACTGCGATGCCAATGACAACGGCGCATATGACAACGGAGAAACCGCACTCTCAAACGCACCAATTTCTGCCAATGGAGTCACAACCTATACCAATGCGAATGGCATCTATAATATCAGCTACCCAGGTATCATCAACGATACCGTTGCGCTCTCTTTAAATGCTAATTGGCTAAGTCAAAACGGCTACATCGTTCTCAATAACAGTGGCAATAATACCGCACTGATTATTGGAACACTGTGCAATGCCAGCACGCCAGTAGCTAATTTTAATTTCCCACTGCAATGCAATGCACCTGTTACGCCTGTGAATTGTTACGGCGGATACGTATTTTGCGATGCCAATGCCAATGGCATTTTTGATGCAGGTGAAACCCCATTAACTTTTACGCCAGTTCAATTATTCAGTAGCCCAAATGCAACGACGTCAATTACCGTTTACACCAATAACTTAGGTTACTATCAATATTGTGGGAATTTTCCGAGTACCAACACCACCATTATTGCACAAGTTAGCCCGACTTGGTTGGGTTATAATGGCTATTCGAGCTCGATTCCATATATCACAATTGTTGGCTCAAACAATGGCCAAGTTGTCAATGGTAATTTGGCCATTAATTGTGGAGGCTCTAGCAATCAATGTGCAGATCTTTGGACATCCGTAACACCTTGGATTGGCTATTACCAAAACAGCACAGCCTATATCAAATTGAATTGGGGCAGTTATGGCCCTGGTTTAGTCGGGAATTATACCTTATCTTTTACTTTTCCATCTGGCGTGACGCCAATTCTATCTTCAATCCAAAATAGCAACTATGTCATATCAGGTAATACCATTACTTGGAACCTAAGTAGTTCTACGACTAATTTTACCAATTACGATGTGATCATGTTTACGGTTCCTGGAGGTCTGATAAATGGTGCACAACATTATTTTACATCTACAATAACACCCAATGGTGCTACGACCGATTGCGGTACCTACAATAACAATGGTTCCTTGCTTCAAATCTTAGGCAACAGCTATGACCCGAATGATAAAAATGCAAGTACTGACTATATGAATGAGAATTATCCTATGGGATATTTAGATGCATTCATTGACGACGCACTTACCTACACAATTCGTTTCCAAAATACAGGTACAGCACCAGCTCAAAACGTCTATATTTTAGATACACTCAGTACAATTCTTGATTGGTCAACATTTACACTACTAGAATCTTCTCACCCAATGCAAGTGGTCAACCTTGGTAATGGCATCATGCGCTTTGAATTCGATCAAATCTGGTTACCCGATTCAACGACAAACGAACCAGAAAGCCACGGACACTTGAGCTACCGTATCAACGAATTACCTACCAATGCCATCATGTCTATCATTGAAAATACGGCTTATATCTATTTTGATTGGAATGAGGCCATCGTAACCAACACTACTTTTCATCAAAATATGTGGATAGACGGCATTGATGAGTTGAAAAACCAACTTGAAGTAAGACCTAACCCAGCACAAAGCACCATTCAAATCGAAATAACACATCCTCAAAATGTCAAAATCCTTGACTTGAACGGTCAAATCCTTCTTAACAAAGAAATATTTCCGGGTGAAGTTATTGATATTCAACATTTAAATCCTGGACTTTACATTGCAGCAACTGAAGGAAAACGCACCAAATTCATTAAAAATTAAGGGGTTATACGCTTTTTTCAATAATGAACTACCCTTTTTAAAGTTTGGCATCGTATTTGTAAATAACTCAATGTAGTAGTTTATAGTTAGGTTGTGGTTTCGGTGGCCCACCCCATCGAAACCGAAAAAGCGGCTCACTGAGCCGCTTTTTTTATATTTGACAAATGAAAAGACTACTTTCTCAGGCCAAGCGTGCAGCTGCACTGAGTTTGATCACCAATTTTTTATTGGCCATTGCAAAAGGATTGGGTGGTATCTTTGGGCACTCTGATGCGCTGATTGCCGATGCCATTGAATCTTGTGCAGATATCTTTTCTAGTTTTTTAGTACTATTTGGGCTTCAATACGCACACAAACCTGCAGATGAAGACCACCCATATGGTCATGGAAAAGCAGAACCGCTCATTACCTTTGCTGTAGTCGGTTTTCTATTGATTTCAGCAACGATCATTGCTGTTGAAAGTATCCGTCATTTAAATGAAATACAGCAACAACCTGAATTTTTTACACTGTATATTCTTGGGGCTATTATTATCATCAAGGAATTGAGTTACCGCTATGTCTACCGCAAAGGAGTGCTCACAAAATCTAGCAGTTTAAAAGCAGATGCTTGGCACCACCGATCTGATGCGATTTCTTCACTCATTGCCTTTCTGGGAATCTCTTGTACTTACCAATTTGGTAAAGGATTTGAAAAAGCCGATGACTGGGCGGCACTCATTGCCGCATTATTTATTGTTTACAATGCATATCGGATCTTTAGACCAGCATTGGGCGAAATCATGGACGAACACACCCATCATGAGCTCATTGACGAAATTAGAAAAGCCTCCAAGGAAGTACCTGGAGTGATTGATATCGAAAAATGCTGGGCGCGTAAAAATGGAATGACTTACGTTGTTGACCTGCATTTGGAAATGAACGGAGCACTCACCGTCACGGAAGGCCATGGGATTTCACATGATTTAAAAGATCATTTGATGGAGAAATTCCCTTACATCACTGAGGTGCTCATTCATATAGAACCGGCACCTCAGCAGTACTAAGTATTTCTAGCCTTTTTGTTTGGTTTGGGAGTAACCTTCTTTGATCAAAAGATCGTAAATCTTAAGTTTGAAATTACCTTGAATTAAAATCTCGTTGTCCTTAACGCTTCCGCCAACGCCGCACTTACTTTTGAGTATTTTCCCGAGCTCTTTGAGGTCGTCATCAGTGCCAATAAAACCTTCGATTAAAGTCACTTCTTTACCCGCACGCTGCTTTCTATCTATACTAACATATAGCTTCTGCTGTTGTGGCGGAAGTGTTTGCTGTTCTTGATCTTGCTCATATTCGTAGGCAAAATTAGGATTGGTACTGTACACCACATTTTGCAAATTCTTGGACTTCTTTGACATGTCACAAAGATAAAAAAAGTCGGTACAGAAAAAAGTTATTCACTTCGAGAATAGCCCACCAAGCTTGGCGTTTTTAATACATGAAACAAGTCATTCAAATTGATCAACTCAGTGATTCTGAACTATTACAATTGGTTTGTGGGGCAGGATTTGAAAAGTCTAAACAAGAAGCTATTTTAGAAAGAACCTGGCGTTGGCACCAAAAAGATTGGAGGGTTTTAGCCAAAAGTAGTACCTGGGATTTATTGGAAATTTATGGCTTAGACTTAGTCACAGCTCAAAAAATTGTCGGTGTTTTTGAATTAAGCCGGCGCTACCAAGCTGCAAAAGTGAAAAAGCGCAATCAAATTAAAAAATCAAAAGATGTGTATGATTTATTGCAGACCAAGCTCAGCGACCTCGACCACGAACAATTCTTTGTGCTGTACCTCAGCTTTTCCAATGAAATCATTGAAATGAATCAACTAAGTATAGGCGGAAGACACAGTACCATTGCCGATGCAAAAAGAATTTTTCAGTATGCCTTGCGCTGTGCTGCATCGGGCATCATACTTTGTCATAATCACCCCAGTGGGGCCTTGCAACCTAGCGATCACGATAAAATCCTGACGGCTGATATTCAAAAATTTGCGAAGCTCATCGATATGAAGTTACTGGATCACCTTATTTTCACAGATAATGGCTATTTTAGCTTCGCCGACGAAGGCCTACTCTGACATGTCAAAAAAAAGAATTCTTACCATCATTGGTGCGCGCCCTCAGATCATCAAGGCAGCAGCACTGAGTCGCAGCATACAAAGTTTATTTTCTGAGCAAATTGAAGAAATTTTGGTGCATACAGGCCAGCATTACGACGAAAACATGTCTGCGGTTTTCTTTGACGAATTAGGAATCCCTCAGCCCGACTATAATCTTGCGGTTGGGAGCGGCAGTCATGCAAAAATGACCGCTGCAATGTTGGAAGGGATTGAAAATTTATTGGTCGCCGAAAAACCCGATGCAGTGGTTGTTTACGGTGATACCAACTCTACCATCGCTGGTGCATTGGCTGCGGCAAAAATTCATGTGCCAGTAGTGCACATAGAGGCAGGTTTGCGTAGTTTTAATAAATCCATGCCTGAAGAGCTCAATAGAATCAGCTGTGATCATATGAGCACTCTATTATTTGTACCAACCCAAGCTGGGCTTGAAAACCTCAAAAATGAAGGTTTCAGCACGGATCACAAAGCGCAGGCAAGCATTGATTTTCCGCATGTCTACCACTGCGGTGATGTGATGTATGACAACAGCCTGTATTTCTCTGAAATCAGTTCCCAAAAATCAAAAATACTCGAAGCATTGGGTTTGGCTCCAGGGTCTTTTATTTTATGTACCATACATCGCGATAGCAATACAGACGATCCTCAAGCACTCGGGCAAATATTTGAGGCCTTACTCGCAATCATTGAGCGCTCAGAAAAGCATATTGTGTTGCCTATTCATCCAAGAACGAAGCAAAAAATGCAGCAGTTGTTGCCCACTGAGTTATTAAAGCGCATTGAAAGTAACGCAAAACTCCAATTGATTGAACCTGCGGGTTTTCTAGATATCATTGCACTTGAAAAAAATGCACAGCTTATCATCACAGATAGCGGCGGCCTCCAAAAGGAAGCTTATTTCTTTGAAAAACCATGTATCATATTAAGGGAACAAACAGAATGGGTTGAAATTATAGAAACGGGTGCTGCCCTACTAACGGGTGCCGATCAGACAAAAATCTTAGCGGCCTACGAGCGCTTTTCTAATACCCATACTTGTTCCTATCCACCACTTTTTGGGAATGGAAAGGCTGCACATTTTATTTGTGAAAAAATAATTTCAGATCTATAGTGCTGATCTACGTCGAATATATCACAGAGCGCTTGCTTTACACCCTTGACTTCGTTTTTTCTGAACGAAAAATAGGCTATGAAATCACCAACGACGGTATTCATTTTATGTCAGCGGAGGGAAATAAACTCAACTACTCTACCCGTGAATTCGAGCACTGTTTGCAGCTCGTTCCGGCAAGTATCCTATTTGAAGAAACACTTTTCAAAGGACAAATTAAACGCGCTGCATTTCATCAGAAAGACTGCCTCAGATTTGACGAACAAACTGATCCATTGGCTTCTATTTTTTACGTTCTGAGCCGGATGGAAGAATATGACAGCATTCATACAGATCATTTTCATCGCTATGAATCAAAAGCTTCCGTATTAACCAAAAACAATTGGCTCAAACAGCCCATCTGTGAAATTTGGAGCCTAGATCTCATCTCATTTCTGGAAGCGAACTGGAAGGCAGCACTCAACCCCCGCGTGCTGCGCTACGGATTTCAACCCACTTTTGATATTGACAATACTTTTGCCTACGCACACAAAAATACTTTCAGGAGTACGCTAGCGAATATTAAAGATATTGTCTATCAAAGAAAATCCAGAAGGGATGATAGACAAAAGGTACGTAAAGGCCTCATGACCGACCCCTATGATACTTTTGATTGGATTGAAGAGATCGCCAAGCATTTTGCTGACACTAAAGTATTTTGGTTGCTCGGAAATTATAGCAAACTGGACAAAAACATCTCGCATCTCAATGAGGCGCAGCAACTCAAAATCAAACAATTAGCTAAAGTTGCCGAAATTGGCATGCATGCCAGTTCTCAAACGCAGAACAGCGCCCAACAATTACAAATTGAAGTGGCACGTTTGGAAAAAATAACGGGTTACAAACCTAATAGCAATAGGCAGCATTTCTTGCTCATGCAATTACCGCTGACGTATCAATTATTGGTGCAAAATGGCATTACACACGACTACACCATGGGTTATGCAGAAACTACAGGTTTCAGGGCCGGAACAGCCAGAAGTTTCAAGTGGTTTGATCTTACAAAAAACGAAGCCACGCCTTTGCATATTCATCCGTTTGTTTATATGGATGGTACCTTACTTGAATACCTTCAATTAAGCCCAGCGCAAGCCATTCAAGAGATTGAAATGCTGTATGCGCAAGTCCAACAATACGGTGGTGTATTTAGTTTTTTATGGCACAACGAAACCATTTCGGGCTACCAACATTGGGCTAGTTACCAGGAAGTCTTCAGAGCCACACTCCGACTAGGCAATTAAGACCGTTTATTCCTTTATACCTTTCAACTTTTGATAAGAAGAGCAAGTACGCAATTCTACAATCATTTCTTCTTTTTCTTGAGCCGTCATTTTAGCATCGAGGTCCCTGCACTTTTTAATGGAGCCATCATATTTCTTCAAGATTTTATCAATGGGTTTATTTTCAGCATCTGCCTTTTTGAGCGCTTGCGTCATGTCGTACCATTGATCGGCACATTTGCAAACCTCTGATTGGCAAGAACCTAAGAAAATAACAAGTGTAAAAAGAAGGATGCTGTGTTTCATGGATTTAATTTGAAGCATTAATAAAAACAACCTCCGCCCTTACCTAAGCGAAAGGTAAATGTAGCGCCAGCGTAGACATACCAGTCTTTGGTGCTACTCGTGCCGCGTTTTCCCAATGGATTACCATCAAGACTTCGGTTTGAAAGCGCAGCTGAAAGATCAGAAACTTCGTCCTCCAACACCTGAATATCGGCATAATAATCTGAGCCAACATCGTCAAGATAATCGGTGAAGGTTTTGCGAATAGCCATATCTAAATTAAGGGTAGCCATCTTACCTAGACTCACCTTTAAGCCCATTCCAAGCGGTAAACAAGGCTGATATAAGGAATACGGCTTACGCGTACCAATTGATGTGCCCTGACCCTCTGTTGCAAGGGTTTGCAAGGCCACTTGCTGACCGTTATAAATTGCTGTCGGATTCATATGAAATACACCAATTTGTGCCAGCAGGTAGGCAGTTGCAGGATAACGGCTACTTCCAAATTGAAATGGCGTGAAATGAAATTCAAGGCCAGCCGCAACTTCGTGCAGTTGCGATTCAAAACTCAGGTTGCGATTGACTAGTAGAGGATAAGGCGAAGTGGAGTCAGCGGCTGCTACCTTACCATATAGATAATTGGCCCTGAAGTTGAGCCTTGTGTTGAAATTATAGCGGTAAATGAGGCCACCGGCTAAATGCGCTTGCTTAAATTGCTGATATGGATTGAGGTCTCCGAGATAGTAGGTCTGACCAACTGTAAATCCAATTTCAGAACGAGAAAAAAAAGTTCGCTTCTGGGAGAAACCCAAAAGCGAACTGAAGATACAAATAAGGAATATTGCCTTTTTCATCGTTGTGCGAACGTAAAAATGGCAAAAATATTACATTTTACCTGAACGTTTACGATCCGTTTCTTTGAGTAAGATTTTACGGATGCGCAAATTTTTAGGTGTAACCTCTACATATTCATCGGATTGGATGTATTCTAGACATTCTTCCAAGCTGAATACTTTGGGTGGTGCCAAGCGTACTTTGTCATCAGAACCTGAAGCACGCATGTTGGTCAGCTTCTTGGTTTTGGTGACGTTGACACAGAGGTCTCCGGCTCTTGAGTTTTCACCGATTACTTGCCCCTCATAAATATCTTCATTTGGTGCAATAAAAAATTTACCGCGTTCTTGAAGGTTATTTAAGGAGAAAGGAATAGAGGTGCCTTGTTCTAGAGAAATCAATGAACCATTCTGACGACCTGGAATCTCACCTTTGTAAGGTTGGTATTCCAAGAAACGGTGATTCATGATGGCTTCACCAGCTGTTTGTGTTAGTAGGTAGTTGCGAAGTCCGATGATACCACGAGATGGGATTTGGAAAGTCACGATCATGCGGTCACCTTTCGGAACCATATTTGTCATTTCTCCACGGCGACGCGTTACGGCCTCTACAGCAGTACCACTGTGTTCTTCTGGAAGGTCAATAGTGAGTTCTTCAATTGGCTCGCATTTAACGCCGTCTACTTCTTTGATAATTACCTGTGGTTGTCCTACTTGCAATTCGTAGCCTTCACGACGCATGGTTTCGATGAGTACCGATAAGTGCAATACACCACGGCCAAATACCATCCACTTATCTGCTTTATCGGTATCACTGACACGCAGCGCTAAGTTTTTCTCGAGCTCCTTTGTGAGGCGATCGGAGATGTGACGCGAGGTTACGAACTTCCCTTCTTTTCCGAAGAACGGTGAATCATTGATAGAAAAGAGCATACTCATGGTCGGCTCGTCCATCTTGATTGTAGGAAGTGGCTCTGGATTTTCAGCATCACAAATAGAATCGCCGATTTCAAAACCTTCGATACCTGTAACGGCACAGAGGTCACCAGCTTGTACTTCTGTAACTTTTGCACGTTCGATGCCTTCAAAAACGAAAACTTCTTTGATGCGGTGTTTTTCTTGACGGCCGTCTGATTTGGAAAGAATAATTGGTTGATTTTCTTTCAGAACTCCTCTGGATAATCGCCCGATGGCAATACGCCCTACATAAGATGAAAAGTCAAGGGAGGTAATCAACATTTGTGTATTTCCTTCTTCAATTTTTCGTGGTGGGAAATATGCTAAAATTTGATCGAGCAAAGGAGTAATGCTGTCAGTAGGTTGTTTCCAATCTGTAGACATCCAGCCATTTTTTGCCGAACCATAAATAGTCGGGAAATCGAGTTGCTCTTCATTGGCATCGAGTTCGAACATCAGGTCAAAAACCTTTTCATGTACTTCTTCTGGTGTACAGTTCTCTTTGTCAACCTTATTGATCACCAAAAGCGGTTTGATTCCCATTGAAAGGGCTTTACCCAATACGAAACGCGTTTGGGGCATTGGGCCTTCAAATGCATCGACGAGTAAACAAACACCATCGGCCATGTTCAAGACACGCTCTACTTCACCTCCGAAGTCGGCGTGACCCGGGGTGTCGATGATATTAATTTTGGTTCCTTTGTAAGTAACTGAAACGTTTTTAGAAACAATAGTGATTCCTCTTTCGCGTTCGAGGTCATTGTTGTCCATGATCAATTCTCCGGTCATGCGGTCGCGTTCGTTGACCACTTGACCTGCTTCAATCATTTTATCGACAAGCGTAGTTTTACCGTGGTCGACGTGTGCTATAATGGCGATATTTCTAATTTCCATAAAGAGCTTGTATGCTATTTTTAATATTTACTTTTTTTTGCGCCAAAACCACGATCTGATCCGCGATCAGCGCCGCCTGAGCGTTTTTTGTCAAAACCTCCTTTTTTCTCAAAACCTGGTTTTCTGCTTCCTCCGAAAGAACCTGGACCTCTTTTAGAACCTGGACCTTTCGAAAATTTGCGG
>JBIPMW010000395.1:0-4100 GCA_044376455.1 Crocinitomicaceae bacterium
AAGTCTTTTCCACTCTGTACGAAACTGCTTAAATTGCCTTTTTTGGTCATCATCAGGAAATTTACCCAAAATACCGGGGATAGTCAATTGGTTTTGAATTTCACTTATTTTATCCAGAAATTCTTGCGGTTCCTCAAGTAATTTTTGTGTATTAGTATTTGTGGTCATTGTCTTTTACTCCTGTGGTCATCTTGTTTTGGTTGATTGATCTTTTTAAATCTTCCGATACGTTGATGAGAGATTCGATCTCAGATAATAAAGCATTGGCACGTCCAATAGTAAATCGGTCTTCTAAGAGCAATTTAAAAGATTCTTTAAAAGATTCTGTTGCTTTAGTTGCGTCATCTAACCCTTGAACTGAAAGAGTCATCGTTCTAATTTGTCTGCGTCTAATTATCCAATCATCGGGTTTTTCAATTGGTTGTTCAGCAGCAAATGCGGGTAAAACAGAGCGCTCATCTTTCAGGTTTTGAATATCCTTTAAATCAGTTTTAATCTGACTGGTAAGCAGTTTCAGTAAAGCCTCCTGTAGGGCAATTTCTCGATAAATTGCTTCCTTCCTTGCCTCTAGTTCTTTTCTTAGTTCACCCTTGATTTTTTGACTTAGGATAATCTCAGGAATCGAAGGTACAGGAATTGAACCAACTCTAGGGTTAGCCTGAATACTGTTACTGATACCATTTAACTGTTTAAAAATATTATCAGTCGCTTTTCTCGCTTCTTGAGGAGCATTAGAAGTGGCTAAATCTTCTAAGGCAAAAAAGTATTCTTTTAACAGACGATTGTGTTGACGCATTTCGGCAATTAAAGTGAGCCACTCATCATCTTGTTTAGTAGCCTCAGCATAGTTACGACTGTCTCTATCTTGATCCTGTAAATCATTGGCAATCAAATTCTCTGAATTAGCATCCACAAAATAATTACCAGAAATAACTAACAGGCTATCAAGAGCGGTGGCGTATTCTTGACCAGATTTAGCAAACTTCTGATATTCTTCAAGGGAAGCACCACAGGCAACTAAAATAGTTCCTATGATGGTTATAATTGATGTTCTTATCACTGCGCTAGTTTTCAATGAAGAGCCTCCTTAATAAATTAAAAGAACAATCTTGATCTTGTATTTGCTGCTAAGGATAAACAGGATTACGCCTATACCAATCAACATAAGTTAAACTTTTTGGAGAAATATTTTGCATAAATTTTTCAAAGTTTTGACGCTCATTTGTGTTAGTCCCTAATCCAAAATCGAGAGAAGATAAAACTGCTCGGCGAATAGTTGGACTTTGGTAATCAAGAATGGCAACCAAAAATTTCGGATTTTGATTAGCCCATTGTACAATGACTGTGGCATAATTTTCTTCAACTATTCCATCTATATACGCAGACATTTTAACCAAAGTTTCTGCATCTTTTTGATAGCCATTTGCTGCTTTGTTTCCAAGTTTAATTATAGTCGGCAGTCCCAATTCTATAAGTAAATCACGACCTTGATCACAAGAAATTCGAGAAATTTGACTACCAGCTAACCAACCAGCAAGAGGTAATTTAATTTTCAGCCATTTTTGATGACCCTCACTTAATTGTACAGAACTGCCGCTAGGTAAAGTTGCAATAACGTTATTCCCTTGTATTTGAGGAGAGGAACGGATATTCACATAACCATCGGTAGCCGTAACAAAAAATTTTTGACAAGATTCTGCGACAACAATTGAGTTACCTGTTAGCAATAAAGATAAAGAAAAAATGGTAATTTTGCGTAACATTTATGGTTAGAAAAATTTTCAATGCCAAAATAATTACTAGAGACAATTGAATCATCATTCAACAATTCAATTGCCCCTTGTTAAAGATAGGCTAGGGTTTGGGACAAGTTCCTAAACCCCAATCCACAAAAAAGTCTCGTGGGTCAGTTTCCCGAAGCCAACGAACAAAACGTTGATAATCGCCAATCGTATAAATTCCCACACATCCTGCGGTACCCGGAGACTTCTTGCGGCGATTCCAGTCGATGTGAATTTCAATAGCACTTCTACGGGTTGAATTGGGCTTTTGATAAGTTAAAGGCGTTGACACTGGACCAACTCCAGGATCGGGAAATACAAATTTTCCAGAGTAATCATCTTTGTGTGCAGGACCCCCTGCCCATTTAATGTTCTCAATTCGCCATAACCCTTCTGGTAGCGGCTCAAATGATTTAGGTACACTAGCTGTAGCCGTCTTAAAAATCTGTCTCGATGGCGTACCAGAACACACATTAAGACTGTCTTTCAGTTGTCCATCTTTAAAGTATTCCATTTTTAAAACGAAACAACCAAATTCATCTTTTTTGTTGGTTTTGGTTAATTTAAGATAATTTTTACCCGGACTGGATACGCCGACAGGAGTACTTACAGAAATTGGATTTCCTTCCCACAGTTTTTTCCAAGTCAGGGAACCGACTTTGCCATCTGCTTCATTAGCTCCAAAAAATTTGGCTTGGAAAGCTTTAACAGCCTTATCTGTTCCCGAACCAAAGTTGCCGTCAATTTCCCCTTGATAGTAGCCCAAATCTCGCAAACGTACCTGCAATTCCTCAATATCTTGCTTTAAACTGGCGGGAGTATCTTCGTCTGCTCCCATTCCAATTATTAAAAGTTGATTATCTAATGAGGGAGGGGCATCAACTTTTGTGATTGTCGCAAATTCCCTTTTTTGAATTAAGATTCTTTCCCCCGCAGGTACTTGTTTTTCCTGGGGGGCAATGAGGAAATTTTTAGCATTAGGATATTGACGTATGACGGTAATTAAGTCCTCTTTATCCGGGCTTTCTACAGTCAAAATTTCTATAACATCAGAGCCTTTTCGAGCCACAATAATCGTATCATCATTATTTCTGTCTCGATAGCCCTCTAACCAATCAACTTTAGCTTGTAAGGAGGGTTCAGGCTTGTCTAAAGGTTTTCCTTCACTTCCAGATTTTTCAAATAAAGCCTTTTCCTCACGCCGACGATTAGTTAAACCTTCTAAAACAATTGTCACTCCGTTTTGTGTTGCTTTATTCCAAACTAAAAATTGTTCTGCCGCTCCAGTAAAATCACCACTATTAAGTTTTTTCAGTAGGGTACTTCCTTGAAACGCCCCACCACCGACGTTGTAGCAAAAAGAAACTAGAGCATCGAATTGATTCTGATTGAGTCCTACTGTTACTTTTTTGGTAACTAACTCAGCAAAATCGTCAGCTTCTAATTTTAATAAGTCCTCCGCTTCTGCTTCGGTGACAATATCTCCTAACTCCACAGGTTGCCCATTGGGATAACGAATCGTTCCATAACCAATAGTAGGTATTCCCACTGGATCTAAGTAAGCATTGGCACGAAATCCTTCCCATTTTTTAATTAAGTCAAGACAGATTTGCGAAATTTCCATATTTAATTTTCCTCTTAATTCTCAGAATTTGCTCACGGCAAAATATAGTCAATAACCGACCCCAACTATTGCTGGACAGTTACCACTAATCAACTGTTTACCTAGCTTGAAAGCAGCACTTAAACAGGCAAACCAAGGGCCGATGGTTCCTCCCATTGACGTAATGTCAAGGCAAAAGGGTTTGGGATCAAAGATTGGTTAGTTAGGGAAATAATTGGGTAACACTTTTAAGTTATTCAATGATAACTATAGATAAGCAAAAAAAATACTTAAATGTAACAAAAAAATACATAGGTGGGGAAGTGTAATTAAATATCAGACTTATCGAGGTTGAATTGAGACACGAACCCCACAACCGGCATAGGTGATCAACTGGACTAACCTATATTACAAAGTGCGAAGCCGATTGACAGCCTTTCTGATCAAGATGAAGTATAACCTAACCTGGTATCGACGACCGACTCCCCAAAGCGAAAACTTTGTACCTCACCATTAAGATAACTACCATCAAAACGCGGATATCACTGCCAATAGAGTTCGGTTTTACCGTTATGGAATGAGCATTAACAGGGGTAATATTCTAGGTAAGGAATTTGTATCTAGTCAGTGATGAAGACGATGTTAAAGGGGTCTTTACCGAAATTAAGCGATATTTTCCCGCCGACTGACCATCAGGACCGGGAAACTTTCACCCC
>JBIPMW010000178.1:0-4092 GCA_044376455.1 Crocinitomicaceae bacterium
CTCAAGATTCAAAAAACATCTGAAACCGATATAGATATCACAGAATTTGGTACTTTTAAATTTGTACCCATGTTAGAACGTACAGTCAAATAGCCATGCAAATTTTACTCATCGACGACGAGCGCGCCATACGCCGCGCACTCAAAGAAATATTAGAGTTTGAAAATTGTCAGGTTGAAGAGGCCGAGAGTGGCACACAAGCGCTGCAACAGTTGGGTCAAAAGAACTTCGATTTGATATTTTCGGATATCAAAATGCCTCAAATGGATGGCATTGAACTGCTCGAACAAATCAAAAAAATGGGCATTGAAACGCCGGTAGTCATGATTTCTGGCCACGGAACCGTTGAAACAGCCGTAGGTGCCATCAAACTCGGTGCATTTGATTTCATTGAAAAACCCCTAGATCTCAACCGCATTTTAGTCTTGCTTAGACAAGTAAAGGACCGCAATAACTTGGTTCAAGAAACCGTCCAATTAAAGCAAGTCGTCAAGAAAATCAAAGGGACCAAAATCATTGGCCAAACACCACAAATTCAAGAAATTTCGGCCATGATTGAAAAAGTGGCTCCTTCCGATGCGCGTGTTTTAGTTACAGGTGAAAACGGTACAGGTAAAGAATTGGTTGCAAGGTCTTTACACGATTTATCGAATCGCAATAAAGCACCATTCATAGAAGTCAATTGTGCGGCAATTCCTGCAGAACTCATCGAGAGCGAACTGTTTGGTCATGAAAAAGGGGCTTTTACTTCGGCCGTCAAGGATCGCAAGGGAAAATTTGAACTTGCCTCAGGCGGAACACTTTTCTTAGATGAAATTGGAGATATGTCGTTGTCTGCTCAAGCCAAAGTTCTTAGGGCTTTACAAGAGAACCTCATTCAAAGAGTGGGAGGTGAAAAAGACATCAAAGTAGATTGCCGCATTGTGGCTGCTACCAACAAAGATTTGCGCACCGAAATCAAAGAAGGACGTTTCCGCGAAGACCTTTTTCATCGATTAGCCGTGATCTTGATTCATGTGCCCTCGCTCAATGAGCGCCGTGATGACATTCCGCTCTTAACACAACATTTCCTGAATTTGATTTGCCAAGATCACGGAATACCGACCAAGTCCATAGATGATGCCGCCGTTTCGGCACTGCAAAATCTCAACTGGACAGGTAATATCCGCGAATTGCGCAATATCATTGAAAGATTAGTTATCCTTAGTGACCAGCATATCACTATTGAAGACGTTCAGCGCTATGCGAATCCTAGCCATTAATTCATTAATTTCACTCAAAATTAGTCTATGAAACTATCTGTAAAATCATTGCTTCCACACCTCATTGCTGTGCTGCTCTTTGTCATTTTACCCTCCATATATTTTTCTCCACTCTATCAGGGTTACACCTTGAAACAAAGCGATATCAGACAATTTCAAGGGATGTCCAAAGAGATTTTTGATTACAAATTGGCCAACGAGGGCAAGCAAACGATGTGGACCAACGCTATGTTTGGCGGGATGCCGAGTTACCAAATTTCGGCAACCCAAGATTCCAATTTATTAGCTAAAGTTGATCAAGCCATTAAACTTGGTTTACCCAGACCTGTCGGTATTCTATTCATTTCAATGCTCGGTTTTTATATCCTCGGCTTGTGTCTGAGAATTAATCCGTGGTTGGCCATGATTGGGGCTTTAGGATATGGTTTTTCGACAATCAACATCCTTTACATTGGTGCCGGCCACATGTCAAAAGTCAATGCCATCGCTTACATGGCGCCAGCACTTGGTGGTCTCATTTTGGCATTCCGAGGTCGGATGCTTCTTGGGGCTGGTATTTTTGCCTTATTTATGGGGCTCAATATCAGTGCCAATCACCTCCAAATGACTTACTATTTGGCCTTTATTTTGGTAGCCGTGAGTATTGCTGAAACCGTACGTTTGGGCATCGAAAAACAATGGTTGAATTTAGCAAAAACAGTCGGAGCATTGGCCATAGCGAGTGTTTTGGCTTTGGTTTCCAACGCAGGTTTACTCTTGCCAACTTTGGAATACAGTAAATACACCACCAGAGGAACCTCTGAATTAACGATTAAAGCCAAAGAAGCTTCGCAGAGTCTGGCTAAAGAAGGATTATCGAGTTCTTATATTTTGGAGTATAACTACGGTAAAAACGAATTGTTATCCATTTATTCCCCAAATGCGAAGGGTGGTAAAAACGATTATATTTCGAATAACCCGGAGGCGCTTGCCATTACAGATTACAACTACGCTGAGCAAGTTGGCCAAATGGATCAATATTGGGGCGGGCAAAGCATGAGTGGCGGCGCATTTTATTTTGGAGTCGTGATGCTCGTTTTCTTTTTGCTGGGCTTAATTTTTGTCAAAGACGCCTTGCGTTGGCCATTTTTGGTGCTGAGCATCCTGACCCTATATTTGGCCTCAAATCAAATGAATTTTTTCAACGATTTCTTTATCCATCATTTTCCGATGTACAATAAGTTTCGCGATTCGAAAATGATGCTCGTTTTATTACAAATCATGGTTCCGGCACTTGGCATCCTCTTTTTTGACCGTATGCTTAAAGGTGAAGGGCTTGTTGGTCAGAAAAAACATTGGTTCATCGCAATGGGTGTTATAGTACTGTCAGCATTTGTTCTAATGACATCTCCTTCGATTTCCGGTGACTTCTTGAGTTCCCGTGAGGTACAACAATTTGCCGATGCCAGTAAACAAGCTAAAGATGCGTCTCAAGTTTCGTACTATCAGGGTTTAAGACAAGCGTTGATAGATACGCGCATTGGCATCTATAAAGCTGATATGCAGCGTTCATTCTTTTTAGTGTTATTGGCACTCGGACTTATTTTTATGCTGATCAGGACACAAATGAACCGCATGCTGATCATGGCACTTGCCGGAATTTTTGTACTCGGAGACCAACTCAGTGTAGCCAAACGGTACCTCAATAATGACGACAGTACAGGCTCCTACAAATCTTATCAAACGGAGGGTGAGGCCAGTGCGCCTTACCAAGTTTCTATCGCTGATCTCAGCGTATTGAAAAATGAAAAAGTACCAAGTGCCCTGGCTCAGCAATTAAAAGGGGCTTATACGGATTTTGAATACTACAAAAACCTCACGGATCAACAAACCCTTGATTACTATGCCGCATTCGGTGCGCTCAATCTAAGTAGTTCTTACCGCATATTGAATGTCAATGGAACTATGGCAGAAACCAACACCAGCTTTTTCCATAAGAGCATCGGAGGTTATCATGGTGCAAAATTGAAGCGTTACCAAGAATTTGTTGATTTCCATTTTCCAACGGCAGTAGGCGCGCTCAATACAGCCATGAATGCTGCTAAAAACGCCAAATTCAGAACCCTTGCCTTACCTGCAGACATGAGCCAAGAGCAGGCACAAAAAATCTTCGATACGCTTGGTATAGCTGAAATTAAATTGAGCGGTGCGGCAGAGTATCTCAACATGCTCAATACCAAATACGTCATTTTGAATCCTAATCAAAACGCAGTGATCAATACCAGCGCTAATGGTCCGGCTTGGTTTGTTCAAAACGTCAAAGTTGCTCAAGATGCCAATCAGGAAATGACCCTGAGTGCCGGTGAAAAATTGGGTTCAAGTAAGGTAACTGCAGTGGTGCATACTGAATTCAAAAATCAGCTGCAAGATTTGGCTTCAGACAGCACAGCACAAATCAAACTAACTTCCTATGACCCAGCTCACATGAGTTATGTTTCTCAATCAAAAACCAAGCAGTTGGCTGTCTTTAGTGAAATCTATTACCCTGCAGGTTGGAATTGTTACATCGATGGTAAAAAACCTGTGGAAACACTGCGTGCCAATTACATCCTTAGAGGTGTGGTGGTTCCAGCGGGTAAGCATACTATTGAATGGAAATTTGAGCCATTGAGTGTAAGCCGTGGTAATACGTTATCTTCGATAGGTTCTGGTCTATTATTACTGGGTTTCTTACTTTCACTCTACTTTACTTTGAGAAAAAGTAAGGCGATAGAGGTCTAAAAGTAAGCATTGATTTGGTCTAGTGCATTCACACCAAATTCTGTGTTGTGCCAGGCTTTGACCACTTTTT
>JBIPMW010000179.1:0-4090 GCA_044376455.1 Crocinitomicaceae bacterium
TCTCAAGTCTGGTGATTTTAGTAAAGTCATTTTTGGTTTCATTACCAATGTGGTCTTAGCGATTGTAATTACGGTTGTCGGATTTTGGTTCACGGGTGTTCTCACCCGTTTTGTCAATAAAATGCTGCAAAAAAGCGATACAGACGCTGGTTTGACCTCCTTCTTATCGAGTTTCCTTTCTATGGCATTGAAAATCATGGTGGTCATAACTGCCATTACCCAACTTGGGGTGCAAATGACCTCTTTTCTTACCTTGTTGGGTGCAGCCGGAATTGCGGTGGGTATGGCATTTTCAGGTACACTGTCAAATTTCGCAGGTGGGATTATGATTTTAGTTTTAAAGCCTTTTAAAGTTGGCGATGAAATCAAGGCGCTTGGGGAACAGGGTACTATTTCTGAAATCCAAATATTCAATACCTATCTAAAAACGGTCGATAATAAAATCGTGATCTTTCCAAATGGCCCGCTAGCAAATGGTAGCATCGTCAATTTTACCAAAGAAAAAAATCGCCGCATAGAATGGACTTTTGTCCTGAGCCCTGAAATTCAATTTAGTACGGTTCAAGAACTAATTTTACCCCTGTTAATTGCCGATAAAAGAGTATTCGCCAAACCTGAACCATTTGTAGGTATACAACAGATTACAGAAAATGGCCTCGAATTAAAGGTCAGGTGTTGGGCAAAAACTGCCGATTATGGAGGGGTTTTCTACGACCTTCAGCAACAAATGGTGAGCGCCATGCAGCAAGCAAATATTGCCTTTGCTAAGGCTTAAAAGAAAATTATTATCTTAGGGACCTAACCCAATTACATGTAAAACATGTAAGCTTAAACTACTATTATGTTACTCACTATTCTATTATTGATTTTTACGGTGGTCGTTGTGCCCTTTGTTTGCCTCAATTTTGGCTATACACCTAATGAATTGCAATACGAGATTTTACAACAAATGTCATATACCGTAGGAATTGTCATTGCTTACTGCTTTATTGTCGGAGAATTGTCGCGCAATAATTCTCAAGTCGATAAACTCTGGAGCATCGTTCCAATATTATATACCTGGCAAATGACGCTATTGGCACCTGAAATTTCTGAAAAAATGGTTTTCATGTCTATTTTAGTAACAATTTGGGGAGCCCGTTTGACGTTTAATTTTGCCCGCAGAGGAGCTTATACCTGGCGTTTTTGGGCCGGTGAAGAGGATTATCGTTGGGAAGAATTGCGCAAAAGACCTGGTTTCAACAATAACTTTATTTGGGCCATCTTCAACCTCTTCTTTATTTCAGCCTACCAAAATATACTCATCTTCTTGTTTACAGCGCCTATTTTATCAGTGCTCGCGTCAAATGCTACGCAGGAGCTAAATGGCATTGACTATTTATTAGGTTTATTGATGTTAGCAGCCATTACAATTGAATTTATCGCTGATCAACAACAATATAACTTTCAGACCGAAAAGCATCGCCGCATCAAGGCAGGCGAGCCCTTAGGTGAATACGAAAAAGGTTTTGTTTCTAGTGGTCTTTGGGGCGTGGTTCGCCATCCTAATTATGCCATGGAACAAACCATTTGGATCATCTTTTATTTGTTCAGTGTGAATGCAACTGGCCAATGGATCAATTGGACAATTGGCGGCTGTGTCTTGTTAGTGATCTTGTTTAAAGGCAGTTCTGACTTCTCAGAAGAGCTTTCAGCAAACAAATACCCAGCTTATAAAGATTACCAAAAGAATGTCCCGAGATTTATACCGGGTCTTAAGTTTGGGAAGTAGCCTAAAGTAGCCCAAACTGCTCAAAGTGATGCGCGAAATGCTTGGTGTGTAAGCGCTTCCATTGAGAGAAATTTAAATTCCCGTAAAACGGATGCAAATGTGTTTGTCCTAGATTTTCTTCGTAGTATTCAAGAAACATGAGAAATGCATCAGTGAATTCGTCAATAGCAGTTTCGATTTCGTCGTTGCGAAGAGGGGTGGAGGGTGTTGCAAATGAAACTTGCACATTTTTGGCCATAGGTTTGTCGGTCTCTAGCCAAGCTTGCATGCGCTCAATGCGCTCTTCTGCTACTTCAAGTTGAAAATCACCTTTGCCAATCGACATGTAAAGTGCGTCAGCAAGATGTTCTACCATGCGTTGCGCTGACATGCTGCCCCATTTGGCTTTCGATGTAGCAGAAAGTTTAGATAATTGCACGAGCATGGGCTCGAGCTCAAGCTCAAATGATGACATATTATTTGTTTCCGATGATGATGTGAAGACTCTTAGGAACCACACGCACGTTCAATTCACGACGCACTTGTTGAGGCTCGCCATCGTAATGTGCCAAGCCATTCGGAAGCGATATTTTCGCTTTCTTAAACGAAATGACTTCAGCATAACTCGATTGGTCTGATTTGCCAGTGAAAAACTGAAAAATCATTTTGGGGATACTGAAAACAGAGAAAGGTTTGAGCAAAAATAATTCGAGTTTACCGTCTGTTGCATCAGACTTCGGTGAAACCTTGAAGCCGTTGCCAAATTCTGAAGTGTTGGCAATGGTGCAAAGCACTACAGGCATTTTTTTGATTTGACCATTGGTGTCAATGGAAATATTCATGGGGTTGTAACGGAAAAATTCCTTTAAGACGTGCTTGACGTAGGTCCAGAACCCACGTTTTTTGTCTTGGTCAAATTTTTGAGCAATAACGGCATCAAGTCCGTAGCCACCAACACCAAGGAAAGGTTGATCGTTGACCAAAACGGTATCCATCTGTATGTGTTTGTTTTGGTTGATCGTTTCAATGGCCTTGCGGATATTTCTCGGGATGGCCATATGGCGAGCTAAGCCGTTGCCAGAGCCAATTGGAATGACGGCAAGGCTCGTTTTGGAGCCAATGAGTGCGGTGCCTACTTCGTGAACTGAACCATCTCCACCAACTGCACAAACGATGTCTACGCCTTGCTTCACAGCTTCTTTGGCTAATTCAACGGCGTGACCTTTGTGTTTGGTATATTGGATTTCAAATTGGAATTGCTCGTGATTAAGGTATTGGCGCACCAAAGCCGGGATGTCGTCTTTGCGACGGACACCTGAGATCGGATTAATGATGAACCAAATACGTTTTTTCATAAATTGTAGAGCGTGCTACTTATTCAAAGTTACAATTTTTTTCGAGAAACATAAGGAAGTTTGATCCTTGTGCAACTCAACGAGCTAACTTTTCGACTATTTTAGTAACAAAAATAGTGCCATGAAAAAGAAAGCAGCAGCGAACCCTCTTGAAGCAAACAGACAACAACTCATCGATATTTTGATGCATAAATCTGCACTCAAACAAGATATCGCAGATGACATCGAAGTGGTATTTGATGATCTCCGTAAACTTATTGAGACCGAAATCAATGCGCTCAAAGAAGTCATCACAGACGAACGCGTGCGTTTGTTTATAAAGGATAGAGGAGATCACGAATTTCATGTCTACATCGGTAGCGATGTTTTGGTTTTCAATTTGCACCATAATGTTTTTAGGCTCCCAGATAGCAATCCGCTGTGGGGCACCTCTTATTTCAAAAGTCAACCAAACAATGGCTATTTTGGAACCATTCATATTTATAATTTCTTGGCAGAATCTTTACAGCAAAATCGTTTGGATGACCAAGGATATTTGTTGGCGCGTATATTTGTCAATCACGAAAGACATTTTTTCATTGAAGGAAAAGGGTCTTTGGGCTATACTTTTAGTGATCCGCAGCACATGCTTTTGAGTGCAGAAATGCTCCAGTTAATTGCACAAATGTCCTTTGCCTACGCCTTACAATTTGACTTGTATATTCCACCTTTCGAACTCATGGATGAAGTGAGTGTAGGGCAAATTTATGTGATGGGTGAACAGCTCAAATTGCGAACAGCCAAGCGCTTAGGTTTTAAGATGAGTACAGACGAGACAGAAATTTCTTAAAAATTTAGTTTCAACTCTTGCGCTTCAAGAATTTCCTAGTATATTTGCAATCCCAAATTCGGGGATTTTGACATATTGGCCCATTCGTCTAGTGGTTAGGACGCAAGGTTTTCATCCTTGAAACAGGAGTTCGATTCTCCTATGGGCTGCCAATTT
>JBIPMW010000415.1:0-4083 GCA_044376455.1 Crocinitomicaceae bacterium
GCTTATTTTTAAGTGGCGACCTCCTTTCAACAAGGAGATGTGGGAGTTCTACGGCCAACCGTTCGGGAAACTCTAGCTACCGACAAATGCCGTCGTTTCTGTTAGGATAGACAGTAGCGATCGCTAAAATAGTTATGATGGGAAGAAACCGTTATCCCGATAATTGGGGGGAAATTGCCGCTAGGGTCAAGGAAAAAGCCGGCTGGAAATGTCAGTGCTGCGGAATGCAGTGTTTGCGACCGGGGGAAAATGTCAGCGACCTGACCATTTCCGAACGCTCGATCCGCAAACTGGCCGTACACCACCACAACCGACAACCAGAGGATAATCGCCCCGAAAATCTCATCGCCCTCTGTAGTGCCTGTCACCTTGAGCGCCACAAGTTCCGGCTCGGTTCCGTGTCTATCGGTCAGTTGTCGTTATTTTAGGACGATCAACTTTCCTGTAGGGGACAGACGGGACAACGGGGTCGTGCCGCGGCAAAATCTCGACCCCTCCTACCGATAATCTAACGAGTGTGTATTAGCGTTTACGGGTTTCCGCAAATTGTGTTAATGAATATATTAAACCCGAATAGGATTGCCGCCATTCCTATAAGTGCGTAGGTTTTTTTAATATATGAAGCTTTTCTATGGTATTTTTTTGTTAATTGCTCCTCAGCTTCTATCCATCGGTCAACAATAAATACCCTATACTCTTCTTCATCAGCATAGTAATAATCTCCATTTCGCAAATACGATGGCTGTGGCACATCGCCATCGGCACTGGGCATTAATGCTGCTAAAATAAAAAAAACAGATGTTACCAAACACACTGTAGCACCTATTTTTGTTACTTTAAGCCAAAACTCGCTACTCGCAAGATCCGAAGAAAATTTAATAAGCACTCCATTAGCGGCGAGTAAACCAGCTAATCTAGTGTTTACATTGTCAATGGATCTGCCTAGATTGTTTATTGATGCTTCTGTGTACTCATATATCAGCTTTATATTGCTGGTATTATTGGTATTATGATTCTGTTGTGATTCTTGAGTGTTTGTCATGTCCGATAAGAAATCTAATAATTTAGATAATAGCGAAGGGTCAAAACCCAAAAAGCAACCTCCCCCAACGACACCGAAGCCATCTGGTATGGGTAAAATTCACCGTGATGGTTGTGACACGGACAACATAACTACTGGTTGACCACCTTCACTTAAGGACAAAGGATTCTCGGTAGGGACAAAACGGCGTGAACTTTGCTCTTTAGGTTGTCCATCCGTTAGAGCGCTCGAATCCCTTGATCGTTCCCGCCACCGCATCTAACTTTTACTAGGGGATAATTTTGTACTATAACTTTCTTCCATCGATGGAACCCGATGACTCGATCGCCCCCGTATCTAACCTTTACTAGGGGATAATTTTGTACTATCCTTCGATTTGTTTTAACCACCATTCCAGCAGGACGGCGCGGCATTGTAAGCAGGTGAGGGACTTCAACAAATCGCTGACTCCGATTGAATTAGCGGGATAGGTCAATAGTTCGCCGGTAGATAGGCCGCCGTCGATATCGGCGATAAAACCGTAGAGTTTCTGATTGGAAAAGGAGCTATTGACTGCCCAACCCTCGCTATTTAGGGGAGTTAATCGGGTCACTGCCGTCGCTTCAATTCCTAATTCTCGTTTTAGAGTCATCAACGCCGCCTCGTGATGGTCTTGCTTCTCGGAAATCCGACCACCGGGGAAATCAAGGGTTATTTGTCCCAGTCCGGGGCGATAACTGGGAGCGGGCAGCAGTATCATCGAGTTTTGAACGGGCAGAACGATGACGGAATCAGCTTTTTCAACCCGCCAGTATTCTAATAGTTGTCCTCGATCGTCTTGCAGGTGTTCCCCGATCAGGGTCAACCAGCGACAACGGAGTTCTAAAAAGCGATCGTTTACTGGCCATGATCTTTCCATTTTTGTCTATCTTAAAGCTTAAATATCCGAGTGATCAACGCCTTACGGCATCAAAGGTTAGTACACCTCCTTTTTCTCCTTTTAGCCCTTGAGGCCCGCGATTTCGTGATCAACGCCTTACGGCATCAAAGGTTAGTACACTAAAGGTGATGCAGCTAGGAGTCCGATTATTCCTTGTGATCAACGCCTTACGGCATCAAAGGTTAGTACACCTCTTATCTTTTCTTTTCCCTATAGACGATTAACGAGTGATCAACGCCTTACGGCATCAAAGGTTAGTACACAAAATCATTAGCAATTCAGCAAGTGCAAAATGGGGTGATCAACGCCTTACGGCATCAAAGGTTAGTACACTCTCAGGTCGGAAGATTTTAAATCCTTAAAAAAGTAGTGATCAACGCCTTACGGCATCAAAGGTTAGTACACGAATTCAGGGCAATTAGAGCCAGTTACTCTTGAAAGTGATCAACGCCTTACGGCATCAAAGGTTAGTACACTTGGTTTCTTGAATTGTTTCGATTGCAGTGTCATGTGATCAACGCCTTACGGCATCAAAGGTTAGTACACATCTTGATACTCCTCTTTGTTTAAATCTTCTAGTTGTGATCAACGCCTTACGGCATCAAAGGTTAGTACACTAAGCATAATGCCGTTATTTCCGAATATTTTGCCAGTGTGATCAACGCCTTACGGCATCAAAGGTTAGTACACCAAATACATTCGGTCCAGATACTGAGCCGGTACTGTGATCAACGCCTTACGGCATCAAAGGTTAGTACACTGAAGAAGTTAATTGATGATGCCTAGAGGAATAAAGTGATCAACGCCTTACGGCATCAAAGGTTAGTACACTTAAAGTATTATCATTTGCTGTAGATGCGTAAAGTTGTGATCAACGCCTTACGGCATCAAAGGTTAGTACACAAATCGCACCAGTAACGGTGTCTTCTGGTAAAGAGTGATCAACGCCTTACGGCATCAAAGGTTAGTACACTTTTAATAGTCCCCCTCCTAGTGACCAAAAGTTAAGTGATCAACGCCTTACGGCATCAAAGGTTAGTACACTGGATTGTATTCAGATAGTTTCATGATTAACCTCGTGATCAACGCCTTACGGCATCAAAGGTTAGTACACAGCGTTAGTTCTTTCGGGAACTAATTGATTAGGATTGTGATCAACGCCTTACGGCATCAAAGGTTAGTACACATCTACAGCTACGGCTATGGATAGATTAAAAGTATCGTGATCAACGCCTTACGGCATCAAAGGTTAGTACACTACAAGGGTCAATTGCAGTAATTCTGCAAAATCTTGTGATCAACGCCTTACGGCATCAAAGGTTAGTACACGGCGAGGCTGAAAAAGCCTTTGGTGTATAGCTTCGCAGTCCATTTTACAAGCACCTCTAGAAAAACGCCAAGAAATCTTCTGATCAGAGCTTTTGAGTGACAGCACCGAATCTGAAAACCGTTATCCAGTGCGACTTTCAAAAAATGCAAGCAGGAATTGTTCCTTGTCAAACCCTGAAACCGAGACAGCATTAGCAATACAAATAAATTTTAGCCCGTGGATTTTTTCCCAGCCAGAGATGCTTGTTTTTTTTAGATTACCCGAAACCCTTTTTCGTCCAAAAGCCATGTGTCAGGTCGGTTGTACTTAGGCAGATCGCGCACACACTGCTCCGACAGACGAATTAAAATTAAGTCGTCTTTTAGGGTGAGGACTTTTTCCAATTCCCAGCGCAATTTTTCTCGCATTCGCGCACTTAACCAACAGCGAAAAATCGAGTATTGAATGCGATTGCCGTAACCGCCTAAAATTCTGTAAGCTTTACGCCAGCGTTGCGGACAACGAATATCGTAACAAACTAGATACCAATGCTTTAATTCTGCCATTATCTTTCCCCCTAGCGTAAAATAAGGTGTCCAAATAAACCACTCTCACCCGACCATTCCTTTTCTAGCAATCGCACCTCTAATTCCAATAAACGGCGATAGGTGAGGGAATAACCAGTAATTGGATGCTTCCATGTTTCCGCTTTTCGTCGTTCGTAAATATCGATAAATTTGCGTCGTCCCGTCTCGCTTAACCATACTTGTTGTCCTCGGATTTCAAAATCTCCCTGAATATCCCATTGATAGC
>JBIPMW010000040.1:0-12477 GCA_044376455.1 Crocinitomicaceae bacterium
CGGTATGCAGCTTCAATTTCTTGTTCATTTTTTACATAATCGGTCAGGTCACTGACCATCGGGATAAAAAAGGCATTTTTTGCTTTATTTTGGAGCAATGAATTTTTGAGCAGCAAATGGTTAGAGAATTCGCTGTCAGGACCAACATATCTTTCGTCAACAAGACCTACAGTCACTTTGCTCCAGTCGAGATCAGTATCTGACAAAAGGCGATAAACACCCCCAGGTGTACTACCTCCTGAAAGTAATAAGGTAGCTATTCCCTTTTCTTGAATGGCTTGACTTAAGTACTGAGCGATGTCTTGACTTAAGCGAAGTTCTAAATCTTGTTTTGTTTCAAAAGAAATCATTCTCTCCAAGTTTTCGTAATCCAAGTTTCATCATCGTTGAGGATATCATCGCCAGGCCCCCATGTACCAGCCTCGTAAAGAACATTTGGCATATTAGCAGCCTTCCAGCTGCTAGTTACAGATTCAATCCATGTCCAGGCGGCTTGCAATTCATCTTGACGCATGAAAAGCGTTTGGTTACCACGGATGACATCAATTATCAGACGCTCGTAAGCTTCCGGGAAGCGCTCTTTAAAGGAATCGTTGTAATCTAATTTAAGTGCAATGGGCTTATAGCGATACCCACCTGGGCCGGGTATTTTAGTCATTTGAATGAGTTCAATGCGCTCTTCAGGTTGAAGTCTGATGATGAGTTTGTTGTTGTTGAGTTTTTCCTTGGAAGGAAAAATATTGTGTTTCACTTCGCGGAAGTTTATCACGATTTCAGAATAACGCTTGATCATGCGTTTACCGGTACGCAACAAGAACGGAACGCCTTTCCAGCGCCAATTGTCCACGTAAGTTTTGATCGCAACGAAAGTCTCTGTTTTTGACTCGTATTTTTCGATATCCTCTAGATAACTATTGACCTGTACCCCATTGGACTTCCCGCGGGTATATTGCCCCTTAACGGTATCTTTAAGTATCGTCTTTTTATTGAGTGGCCTCAGCGCCTTCAGTACTTTTAATTTTTCATTGCGCACCTCGTCTGCTTCTAGCAAAACGGGTGGTTCCATGGCTACCAAACAAAGTAATTGTAACAAGTGATTTTGAACCATGTCCAGCAAAGCACCTGATTGATCATAATAAGAAGCGCGTTTTTCAACTCCCAAACTTTCAGCAACAGTAATCTGAATACTTTCGATGTTTTCAGCATTCCAAGCGCGCTCGAAGAGGTTGTTGGCAAAACGCAAGACCATTAGGTTTTGAACGGTTTCCTTGCCCAAGTAGTGGTCTATGCGGTAAATTTGGTGTTCTTCAAACGCCTGTGTGATTTCTGCATTTATTGCGTTCGAGGAGGCTAAACTATGCCCTAATGGTTTTTCCAAAACTACTTTACTTGTTTCAGTAACTAGTCCACAAGCTTTTAGTGTTTGGGTAATTGGTCCAAAAGCTGAGGAAGGAGTGGAGTAGTAGTAAATATTTTGATAGTCCTTGAACTGATTGATAAAATTTTTAAGCTCAGTGTAATGCTCAATAGATGAACTTTCTGCTTGTATTAGGTGAACCTTTTGAAGAAATTTATCGATCTCAGCTCGGCTATATTTGTGGTGATCACTCACTTCAAGAAAAGGTATTAGTTTTTCTTGAAATCCTTTGATGTCCGGTGTTTTTCGCGTAATGGCAACTACGTTGTAGGGCATATTGAGCTGTCCGTCTAAATCGCGATGAAATAGTGCCGGAAGAATTTTTCGAATGGAGAGATCGCCGTCACCGCCGAAAACAACAATATTGAAAGGTTGAAAACGTTCTGTGTGGGCTTGGTTTTTTGTTGTGGCTTTCATGCCTGTAAGTTTAGTTTGTGTCAAATTTACACTAAGTAAAATAAAAAAGCAATTAAAATATTTAAATTTAGCAACCTATCTTTGTTTATAACGTTTTGAGTGCAATGAGAGTTTATTTTTTGATTACATTTTTGGTTAATTTACTGATAGTTAACCAATTGAATGCCCAAACTTATGTTTTTGGACAGCTAACTGGTTCTCCAAATATGATTACTACTGGTTGGAATTTGACTGGAGTGGCCCAAATTGGGGATACTCCAGGAGATGTCGACAACTTCTCAAACGAGCTAATTCTGACCAATATTGCTGGTAGTCAATCAGGCGGAGTTTTTTACAATACGCCTGTAAACTTAGCTCAATGTCAGAAATGGACGGTTGAATTCGAATACCGGATTTGGGGTAGTAGTACAATTACTAATGCTGATGGTTTAGCTTTTTGTTTCATTAATACACCACCTTCGGGTTTTGTGGTTGGTGGTGGGCTTGGTATTCCTGGAAATGCAAATGGATTAAAAGTAGTGATTGATACCTACGATAACTGTTCGGAGAGCGGCACTAATCCTGAACTTCAAATTTTCAACGGACTTGGCTACAACGAATGTATTACAGCAACACCAAAGGTTCAAAATTCAGGCGGTAACTTAAACTACCTCAGAAACAGCAATTATCAGGCCGTTAAAATTACCTACAACAACGGAGTTGTCACGCTTTATGTCAACAACGTTATAATGCTTACGGCCAATTATTCTATTGGCTTTACAGGCTATATGGGCTTCACGGCAGGTACAGGTTTGTATAATGACATGCATTCTATTCGCAATGTCACTATTTACACTGATCAAGCCACTTCCAATGCGGGGGTGGATGTAACGACTTGTTCAGGTGAAAATGTTACCATAGGAGCCGCTGCCAATGCCAACTATGTCTATAATTGGACGCCTGCTTCAGGTTTGAATTCTACAACTTCAGCAAACCCTACAGTTAATATAAATAACACAACAGGCGGGGCCATTACCCAAACTTACACAGTCACGACTTCGCTTTCAACTGCACCAGGTTTGTGTGCTACCACTGATCAAATTGTGGTTACTATTCATCCAGAATATACGCTTACGAGTAATCAGACGTCTTGTACTGGTCAATATGTCTTTAATGGGCAAGTGCTAACACAATCTGGTTTATATCAGGATAGTCTGACAACAATACATGGTTGTGATTCAGTCATCAACTTCAATATTATCATCTCTGAAACACCGGTCTTTTCAGTGAATGATACGATTCTATGTATGGGGCACGGTACGACCCAAATCCCGATCAGTAACTTTAACAATATTCAGTATTATTGGTTACCACAGGGTGCAGTTTTACCAGTAAACGGCGCCACATTTTCTATCGCGCCAAGCCAAACTAATACTTATTACGTAACAGCGATTGATCCTTACCTTTGTGATTATACAGACACTTTTAATATTCAAGTAGTTCCACTTCCAAATATACAATTAACTGCTAATAATGCGGTCATGTGTGCTTATGACACCCTGATTTTAAATGCCAGCGGCGCCAACGTTTATGCTTGGAATGGCCCCTTTAGTTTTGCTTCAGGAGCGTCACAGCAATTCATTTCTCCGGTAAGTGGTAATTACGAGGTGATTGGCACCAGTGCCTACGGATGTCAAGACAGCACTGCTCTACAAATTACCGTAAACCCGGTTCCTGTACTTACCATAACACCTGACCAAGAAATATGTCCCGGCTTTTCTGTCAATATAGCAGTTTCGGGTGCAATTAATTATTATTGGTCAGATCCCTCATTGTCAGGAAGCAATTTGTCTATATCACCGAATGTATCAACTACTTACACGGTCATCGGGTCTAATAATTTCAATTGTTATGATACCATAAGTTCTATGGTTACTGTTTATGCCCAGCCTAATGCTGAGTTTTCCGCAGATCCTCTTATTTTGACCAACGATAACCCGACAGTAAGTTTTACCAATACTTCTCAAAACGCAGCTTTGTCTTTTTGGGATTTCGGTGACGGAACCACCCAAGAATCAGCTGAGACAGATTTTTCTTACACCTATCCATTTGTAGAGGATCAGAATTATACTGTGATCTTGCAAGTGGAAAGTCCTGAAGGATGTACAGATCAAACACAAGTTCTGGTTCAAATCAAAGGAGGAATCATTTATTACATCCCAAATACGTTTACTCCAGACGGAGATGCTTGTAATAACACTTTCCAACCCATATTTACTTCTGGTTTTGATCCAGCTAGCTACCATCTTTATATTTTCAATCGTTGGGGAGAAGTTATTTTCGAATCTCAGGACAAAGAAATGGGGTGGGATGGTACTATCGATTTTATACCCGTTTCAGAGGGCATGTATACATACAAAATTGAATTCAAGTCATTGAATAATGATGACCTACACACCATCAACGGGCATGTTCTTTTAATGAGGTAAATTATTATGGTAAAATTTTTACGAAACCTTCTGTTTATTACAATTTGCATCGGCTTTCATTTTTCAAGTAAAGCCCAATCTATAGGAGGTGTCGTCAATATTTATACTGCTGTTACCAACATGACCACCAATAGTGTGACGGTTACAAGCGCAAATGGTTTTGCTGTTGGCGACAGGGTATTACTCATTCAAATGAAAGGGGCATTAATCAATACCACCAATACAGCAAGTTTTGGAACCATCACTAATTTAGGTAGCGCGGGTAATTTTGAATTTACGAACATCGCAGCGATCAATGGAAATCAAATTTCTTTTGTTGCTAATTTGTGCAAACCATTTAGCCCTGCTGGAAAAGTACAACTCATCAGAGTACCTGTTTACGATCAAGCCACCATTAATGCGCCGGTTACTGCAACGCCATGGAATGGTACAATTGGTGGTGTGGTAGCAATAGAAGCAACCACTAGCCTGACATTTAACAACCAGATCAATGTCAGTGGACAAGGTTTTGTTGGTGGTGCAGTAACCACAGGTTGGTTTATGTGTAATGATCCGAATTTTGCAAATCCTGGCACAGCAGCAGGAAAGAAGGGGGAGGGTATTGCAGCTGCTCCGCTCAATATGGAGGGTAACCGAGCTCCTTTGGCGAATGGAGGAGGAGGAGCAAATTCAGGAAATCCAGGTGCTGGTGGTGGTGCCAATGGAGGTGCAGGAGGCAGAGGTGGCAACCAATTTTCAGGTTCTTGCCCGGTCAATACAGCCTTCGGAATGGGTGGCTTAGCACTCAATTACACCACGTATCGCGCTTATTTGGGTGGTGGAGGTGGTGGTGGCTACAAAGACAACGGACTCAATTGCACTGCGGGTGCTAACGGCGGCGGGATTGTATTTATCATTACGCCTACCATAATTGGTAACAATCAGCAAATCAACGCAAGTGGCGCAAGTGTTGTAGGCAACACAGATTCTGAAGGCGCGGGTGCGGGCGGTGCAGGTGGCTGTGTCTATTTGCTCTCTCAAAACATCAATACGAATATCAACATCAATGTTGCTGGTGGTAATGGCGGTAACATCTTTAGTACCATGTGGGCTTCTGCCTGCCATGGACCTGGCGGTGGTGGCGGAGGCGGTGCTGTTGTTTTTCAACAAGCTGCTACTCCGGCAAATGTCACTCCAAGTTTAACAGGGGGTAATCCAGGGAGCATTTTACATACAGGCCCGGCTTGTTCAGGAACCAATTTTGGAGCTCAGGCTGGTGCAAATGGAATTTTAGTATACAACTATATGCCTCCAGCTGCGGGTACCCCGCCAAATTTAGGGCCTGATACGCTTGTCTGTGCCGGAACGTCAATCACACTTCAGCCAGACTCAAGCTATACCTCATACACATGGAATACAGGGGCAACAAGCTCAAGTATTACCGTTTCCAATGCCGGTACTTATTGGCTAGATGTGCCGAGTGGTTGTGGACTTGCGCGTGATTCTATTGTAATTACCGTTCAAACACCTGTTGTAGATTTAGGTCCTGATACCTATCATTGCCTTGGTGACTCTAGTCTTTTACAAGCCACAGGATCATACGCTTCCTATTTGTGGTCTACAGGTGAAAGTGCCGCGAATATTTTTGTACAGAATGCCGGGATTTACACCTTAAATATTACCGATAGTTTGGGTTGTAACACTCAGGATCAAATCAATATATCAGTACTACAGCCAGACACGAGTTCCAGTAACCTGAGTTTGTGCATAGGCACTGCTTTCAACTTTTACGGTCAAAGCATCACGAGTGCAGGTACTTACTCCAGTCTTCTGACAAACAATTTTGGCTGTGATTCCTTGGTTTATTTAAATGTGGTGATGGAGGCCGATACCACTTTGCTTTCCATGACTATTTGTGCTGACTCTGTTCTGATTTTCAATGGCTTATCACTTTCTGCACCTGGTGTTTATACGGTGCATTTGAACAATCAAAATGGCTGTGATTCCATGGTTGTACTGACGCTTTCAGAATGGGAGCTTCCGGTAGTCAGTGTTGCGGATGCTTTTGTATGTGCCAATACTTGCGTGACACTCATTCCTAGCGGTGCCCTAAGCTACACTTGGTCTGTACCGCAAAATATCGACGGAAGTTTGACGGTATGCCCTGCACAAACCACCAGTTATTCAGTCATTGGAACGGATCAAAATGCTTGTCAGAGTTTACCTGAAATTGCAACGGTTCAAATCGATCCAATTCCTGTCCCTGATTTCTTCATCAATCCGGACCAAGTTGAAATCGATGCACCTATTATTACTATCTATAATGTTACCCAAGGAAATGCAACACACTACTGGCAAATCAATGGTCAAACTTTCGAGAATGCCAGTGCATCCTTTGATTACCAATTGCCATTTGTAGAGGGCACATATACGGTTCAATTGATCAGTACAACCGATATCGGTTGTACTGATTCCCTGACCTTAACCGCTACGGTTATGAATAATATTGCGGTTTATGTTCCCAATTGCTTTACGCCAGATGAAAACGAATTCAATACGTCGTTTTTCCCGGTGTTCTCTACAGGGTTTGAGCCAAAAGGATATAGCTTCACCATTTTCAATCGCTGGGGAGAGGAAATATTTTTCAGTCAAGATCCGAAAGCCTATTGGGACGGCGCTATGTCAAATGGCACCAATTGCCCTGACGGTATTTACAATTACCTAATCAAATACCGAGAAACCCCAAAAGGAGAAGAAAGAATTGTAAAAGGGTTTGTGCATTTACTGCGCTAAATAATTGCGCAAAAAAAATCCCGCTAATGCGGGATTGCGATGTGAATTTAATTCAATGCTTAATATTCGTCTTCATTGAATAAGAAGTCTTCTCTAGATGGGTAGTCAGGCCAGATTTCTTCGATGCTTTCGTACATATCGCCTTCGTCTTCGAGGTCTTGGAGGTTTTCTACCACTTCAAGTGGTGCTCCTGTACGGATGGCAAAATCGATTAATTCTTCTTTAGTGGCAGGCCACGGTGCGTCTTCGAGATAGGAGGCAAGTTCCAGTGTCCAGTACATGTTTCGTTATTTTAGGTTATTTTTTGGCAAAAGTAATTTTTATTTCCAAAAATCCAAGCCCATTCTCGAAAAACACAAAAAATTAATTTCGGGGTGTCCAGGTGTGCTCGGTTGCGCCTTTATCTTGGCTCATTTTTCTTGAAAGTACAAAAAGGTAATCACTGAGTCTGTTGAGATACATGAGTACCAAAGCTTCCACGCCTTCTAATTCGTCTAGGGTTACAACCATGCGTTCAGCTCTTCTGCAAATGCAACGCGCCACATGTGCATGAGCGGCATTGAGGTGCCCGCCAGGTAAAACAAAAGCGGTAAGTGCTGGTAGCTGTTCATCCATGACATCCATCCAGTGTTCTAGTTTTTCGATGTCAGACTCCAATAAGTCTGGTAATTGCATTTTATTTTTCTCAGGATCAGCAGCCAGGTGAGACCCTATAGTAAAAAGGCGGTCTTGTATTTCTTGAAGTTGAACGCGCATTCTGACATCGATATCGAGGCAAGAAAGCAAGCCAATATAAGAATTGAGTTCATCTATGGTTCCGTAGGCTTCAATGCGCACATCTCCTTTTGACACGCGTGTTCCTCCAATAAGACCTGTGCTGCCTTGATCTCCTTTTTTAGTATAAATTTTCATGGTAGAAATTTAATCAAATTGTGCGCAAAATTGCTCAATTTCTTGGTCACTGTAACGATAAGAGAGGATGCGTTTCATGACGGCCTCTACAATGCTATCCGGACAAGAAGCGCCAGACGTGAGCACGATTCTTTGTTTGCTTTGCGTGCTTAAAAACGCAGGGTGTTTGTGCAATTGATGCGTATGAATGTCAAAACTTTGAATGCCGAAATCTGAGTCAATTTCGCTGGCATCTTTGATGAAGTACGTTTTGAATTTTTGTTCGAGTAATTCGACCAAATGACTCGTGTTTGAACTGTTGTAACCACCAACGACTACTGCTAAATCGGCTTCTTTTTCAAGTAGGCCATAGGTAGCGGTCTGATTGTCATTGGTTGCATAACATAGCGTATCGCGCGTATCAGCAATGTGATTTTTAATAGCGGCTTCACCATGAATGGCAATCATGACCTCGCGCAAAAATTGGGTGATCGCTTCGGTTTCGGAGGCCAACATGGTGGTCTGGTTAACGACGCCAATTTTTTGCAAATGAATGCTGGGGTCAAAGCCCGCGCTCATGCGGCCTTCAAAGTAAGTATAGAAGTCTTGAATTTCTTTTTCGCCTTTTAAGAAACTTCCTAAAAAAGCTGCTTCTTCCATGTCTTTGATGACCAAAGCAGGAGCACTTGCCGCGGCATGCGAAAATGTAGCACGCGTTTCTTCGTGCTGATGCTTGCCATGTATGATGATCGTGTGTTGGGTTTCGCCAAGTTTATCCGAACGATTCCAAACCTTTTCAACAAAAGGGCATGTAGTATTATACGTTTGAATATCAAGCCCCCGCGCTTTGAGTTGTTGTTCGATTTCAAGGGTTGTGCCAAATGCCGGGATCAAAACGATGTCGTAAGGGGTAAGGGCTGAAAATTCAATGAGTTGTTTGCCATTGGTGTCTTGCAAAAAGGAAATGCCATTTTCAGTGAGGTCTTGATTGACTGCTGGGTTATGGATCATTTGACTGAGCAAGAAGATGCGTTTGCCAGGGTTCTCGGCAAGTGCTTTATAGCTGCGTTCGATCGCGTTTTCTACACCATAGCAAAAGCCGAAATGACGCGCAAGTAGAAATGTAAAATCGCCGAGTTGAATCTCAGTAGGAGTGAAGTCCTTTTTTCTGGGGTCTTGGACTTTTCGTGCCGCTTTGATTTTGGAAATCAGCGGTGACCGATAAAAAGTAGGAACTTCAAATTGTTTCATACCTATCTAAACGCTTGTAGGACAAATTGGTTCTTTTAGCGAGTTGTCCCGGGGTATTGCTCGAGGGCAACTCGCAAACACTCCACTGCTGCTTTGAGGTGTGCTTGATTCAAGACATACGCAATGCGGGCTTCTTGTAAACCAGCACCCGGGGTGGCGTAAAAACCGTTGGCTGGTGCCATCATGACCGTTTGTCCGTTGTAGTCAAAATCTTCGAGGAGCCATTGACAAAATTTTTCAGCGTTGTCCACAGGGAACTTGGCTACGCAATAAAATGCTCCGCTTGGTTTAGGGCAAAAAACACCCGGAATGCTATTGAGGCCATCCACCATAATATTGCGACGCGCTACGTATTCGGCCACAACTTCGTCAAAATAAGATTGTGGCGTCTCTAGCGCAGCCTCTGCAGCAATTTGATCGACGGTAGGCGGAGATAAACGCGCTTGCCCAAATTTCAGAACCGCTTGCATCAGTTCTGCATTCTTTGAGATGATAGCGCCGATGCGTGCTCCACACATGGAATATCGTTTTGAAACGGAATCGATCATGATGACATTTTGTTCGATTCCTTTCAAATTCATCACTGAATAAGGTTGGGCACCATCATAGCAAAATTCGCGGTATACTTCGTCTGCAAATAAGAAAAGGTCGTGTTTTTGAACGATGTCTCGGAGTTGCTCGAGTTCGTGTTGTGCGTAAAGGTAACCTGTTGGGTTGCCCGGATTACAAATGACGATAGCTTTTGTCTTGCTCGTGATTTTCGCTTCAATTTGCGCAACTGGTGGAAGTGCAAAGCCATTTTCAATTGTTGCCGTAACAGGAACAACCTTGAGCCCTGCCATCACTGCAAAGCCGTTGTAGTTGGCATAAAATGGTTCTGGAATAATGACTTCGTCACCAGGGTTGCAGGCACTCATGAGTCCAAAAATGAGGGCTTCTGAGCCACCTGTAGTAACTATGATGTCTGCGGCATTGACTGGAATGCCTTGCTTTTGATAACTCAAGGCGAGTTTGTTGCGGTAGCTTTCAAAGCCAGCAGAGTGGCTGTATTCCAAGACTTTGTGGTCGAGGTTTTTAATTGCCTGAAGCGCAACTTCTGGCGTGTGAATGTCGGGTTGACCGATATTGAGGTGATAAACCGTTTTGCCTGCTTTTTTAGCAGTTTCTGCAAACGGTACAAGTTTTCTGATTGGTGAGGCAGGCATTTCTTGCCCTTTGATGGCTATTTTTGGCATAACTTTTCGGTTGTTGGACAAAATTAAGCATTCTTTTTTTAGCGACTTTTTTGATTTAAGTGCTTTTTTACTATATTCGCCTAACTAATTGTAACACTAAAAGCCTATAGACCAAATTTACTTTTAACCGTTGAACTTTACGTCAGCACAAAAGTGTAAATTATGGTCTTGTCACAACAATCTGATTCTCAATTAGTAAAATCCTACATTTCGGGTCATGAAGCAGCTTTTGAAGTCTTGTTAAACAGGCACCAAGAGTCTATCTTTAAGTTTATTTATCATAAGCTCAAAGATTCAGAATTAGCCAATGACATTTTTCAAGAGACTTTCGTGAAGGTCATCCAAAAATTAAAAGTTGGCGCTTATCAAGAAGAGGGTAAGTTCTTGCCATGGGTTTTGCGTATTGCACACAACTTGGTCATTGACCACTTTAGAAGACAGCGCAAGCATCGCCTGGTATCTGAAAAAAATTCCATCTCAGAAGATTACAATGTGTTCCATCGCATTGCCAGTGAAGACGCCAACTTTGTGCAGCAGGCTAGCTTTGAAGAACTCAAAGAGCAACTTCATCAAATGCTGGGTTATCTTCCGGAAGCACAAAAAGAAATGATTTACATGCGTCTTTTTCAAGACCGCGCTTTCAAGGAAATTGCCGAATCTGAAGGCATTAGCATCAATACGGCACTAGGGCGCATGCGTTATGCGGTGCTCAACCTTCGCAAATTGATTGAAACGCATGAGTTGAGTATGGAGCTTTCTTAGTGCAATTCAAATTTGCTACGTATCTTTGTAGACATACGAAAGCATTATGTTTGAGAATCTAACCGATAAGTTTGAAAGAGCCTTTAAAGTCCTCAAAGGGCAAGGGCAAATTACAGAAATCAATGTAGCTGAAACGCTCAAAGAAGTCCGTAGGGCTTTGCTTGATGCCGATGTCAGTTTCAATACAGCCAAACACTTTACAAATGTAGTCAAGGAAAAAGCATTGGGTCGAGATGTACTCAACAGCGTTTCTCCGGGGCAACTCATGATTAAAATTTGTCACGAAGAGCTCATCGAACTCATGGGTGGCAATGAAGTCGATATCAATTTAAAAGGTGCGCCAGCCATTATTTTAATGTCTGGTTTACAAGGGTCGGGTAAAACCACCTTTACCGGTAAATTGGGTGCCTACCTCAAAAATAAAAAAGGAAAAAAGGTCTTACTCGTAGCCTGTGACGTCTATCGCCCAGCAGCTATCGACCAGCTACATGTATTAGGAGAGCAACTCGATATCGAAGTATACTCTAATAAAGAAGAAAAAAATCCGATTGCCATTGCTCAGGGCGCTATCCAGCACGCAAAAAGCAATGGTTTCAACGTGGTATTGGTCGATACCGCAGGTCGCTTGGCCGTTGACGAGCAAATGATGAACGAAATTGCGGCGCTCAAACAAGCGATTGTTCCGGCCGAGACGCTTTTCGTGGTCGATTCCATGACAGGTCAAGATGCGGTGAATACAGCCAAAGCATTTAATGAGCGCATCGATTTCGATGGCGTTGTATTGACCAAACTCGATGGTGATACACGTGGTGGAGCGGCACTTTCTATTAAAGCGGTAGTCAACAAACCAATCAAGTTCGTTGGAACCGGTGAAAAAATGGATGCACTCGATGTGTTTTATCCAAAGCGTATGGCCGATCGCATCCTCGGGATGGGTGATGTCGTTTCCTTAGTAGAGCGCGCTCAAGAGCAGTTTAACGAAGAGGAAGCTCGCAAATTGCAAAAGAAAATCATGAAAGATCAATTTGATCTCAATGACTTTTTAGCGCAATTACAGCAAATTAAAAAAATGGGGAATGTCAAAGACCTCATGGGCATGATTCCAGGGATGGGCAAAGCCATGAAAGATGTCGATATCCCAGACGACGCTTTCAAAGGCATCGAAGCCATTATTTTATCCATGACACCAAAAGAACGCTCAAATCCTGGTATTCTTAATCCTTCCCGAAAAGCAAGGATTGCCAAAGGCAGTGGTACTGATGTA
>JBIPMW010000180.1:0-4070 GCA_044376455.1 Crocinitomicaceae bacterium
GATCCACAGATGCAATCATAGAAAAATAAAGGCACCTAGACCGGCCAGGTAACCAATTAGTGCTAATGGTGCCATGCGTTTGAGGTACCAACCAAATCCAATTTGTTCCATACCCATTGCCACCACCCCTGCGGCTGAACCAATGATTAAAATGGAACCACCTGTTCCGGCGGCAAAAGCAATCAGGTGCCATGTATCGGCGTCCATTGCATCTTTAAACATTCCCATTGATGCTGCAACTAGTGGAACGTTGTCCACAATGGCCGATCCAATCCCGAGAATTGAAATATACAGTTCTTTGGAAATTCCAGTTGCTAAAATATTTTCGCCAAATTGCTCAATGAGCCCCATCGTTTCGAGGGCAGCAACGGTCATTAAAATTCCTAAAAAAAATAGGATTGAGGGCATTTCAATTTTACTCAATGATTTTAAAGTGGGCCCAACATGTTCTGCTTTACTTCCTTCACTGATTGTGCTTAAATTTAAATGTCGCTTACTTAAAAATTCACCAATCAATGCAAAAATGGCAAGTGAAAACAACATTCCCATATAAGGGGGCAAATGTGTCATGGTTTTGAAAACGGGAACAAGTATGATCATAAACAATCCCGTAAGCAGCATAAATCCCGCATTTTTCTTCGTTTTTTGAACTTCTGTGACTTCAAAACTACCGCTGAAAATAGGAATGCGCTTCGCAATGAGTAAGGGCACAATAATGGTCAGTAAAGACGGAAGTAACAAGTGTTCAATGAGTTTGAGGGAGCTTACTTTACCACCAATCCAGAGCATTGTAGTCGTCACATCACCAATAGGAGACCAAGCCCCACCTGCATTGGCACTAATTACGGCAAAACCTACCATCCATTGCCTCAGCTCCTTGACTTTTACTAGTTTTCGAAGAACAGAAATTAAGACAATTGTTGCGGTGAGGTTATCAATTACTGCGGATAACACAAAGGCAAGTATCGAAATGACCCATAGCAAACCATAATTGGTTTTGACATTGATGAGCCGCTGCACACTGTTGAAACCATCGAAATAATCGATCATTTCGACAATTGCCATTGCGCCCATCAGAAATATCATAATTTCTGAAGTTTTACCAAAGTGATGTAAAAGCAATTTGTTAGTTTCTTCAATATTGATTGAATTTACCGCAATTAATGCCCATGAAACTGCCATCATCAATAGGGCAGGAATAAGCTTATCTATTTTGAGTGGATGCTCAAGCGTTATTGCCGTGTAACCAATAATAAAAATGAATACTAGATAGATTGCCATACTAAACGAGTTGCTTCAGTGCTATTTCAAATGCAGCTTTGGCAATACCTGTTTTGCCCGGATGAATAGAATGCGTTTTTTGTAATGCGTTGTATATAATTTGACTGGCGTCTTCAAAAATAAGCGCATCATCTAAGCTTGTTAAATCTGAGCTCATGAGATAAGCAAAAACCCTTGCCATGCCGCAGTTGGCAATGAAGTCCGGAATGAGTGCAAGATTGGCGTCAGCTTTTTCGGCAATAGGACCAAAGAAAATTTCTTGATCGGCGAATGGAACGTTTGCACCAGATGAAATAACACTAACACCAGCTTTTAATAATTGCTCAAGTTGTTCTTCATTGATCATGCGGCTGCCTGCACAAGGGATAAAAATATCGGCAGGCGTGGACCAAAATGCTTGGTTGGTTGCTTCGTAACTGAGCATGTTTGGCGCAGCTAACTCATTGCCATTTTTGTTGATGAAAAGCGCGCGAACTTCGTCAAATGAGAGCCCCTTGGTTGAGATGATGCCGCCAACGCGGTCAATGATGCCCACAACAAGTGCGCCTTTTTGAGCTAAGTAGTAAGCTGCCGCAGAGCCTACATTTCCCCAACCTTGTACCAATACGCGCTTGCCTTTTAGAGCGCCGCCCCACAATGTAAAATAGTGTTCAATCGAGGAAGCTACGCCATATCCAGTAATCATGTCAGCTACCACGTAATTGTTGTCAACTTTCGGGCTGTATTTTTCGTCAGCTAGGATTTTAGAAACCCCTCGTTGCAATTGACCAATGCGATTGATTTTTTGGGTATCATTTGGTTTGAAATGACCATTGAACACTCCTTCTTGTGGGTGCCAAACGCCGCAGTCTTCGGTCATTGGAATCACCTCATGGATTTCGTCTACATTGAGGTCTCCTCCGGTGCCATAGTAAGTTTTGAGTAAGGGGGAAACAGCGGCAAACCAGCGCTTCAATACCTCTTTTTTTCGCGGATCTTTGGGGTCAAAGTTGATCCCAGATTTAGCGCCACCAATAGCTGGGCCTGCCACGGTGAACTTTACCTCCATGGTTTTTGCTAAAGACTCTACTTCTCTTTTGTCTAGACCTACACGCATGCGGGTACCGCCACCGGCCGCGCCTCCGCGCAATGAATTGATCACCACCCATCCTTCAGCTTCGGTTTCCGGGTCTTTCCATTCAAATACGATTTCGGGTCTTTTATTTTCAAATTTGGAGAGTAGTTCTTTCATGTTTTTAATTTGATGTTAATGAGCTTGGCAAAATTACCAATATTTACATTCTATTGAGTTTTCTTTGGTAATCATGTAAGGTGCCAGTGCAAAGGGCTTCCGTTGCGCCCGTGACGCTCGCTATTGTAGTAGCTTCGTTTCGAATAAATCGGGCCCCTAAAAATGCAAAAATCAGCGCTTCTTTAAATGCGATTGTTTTTTCGTCGGGGGTGATTAGTTCACCGTTAAATTGAGCGGCTATATTTTCCATGAGGTATGGATTAAAGGCACCACCTCCTGTTACGAGCACTTTTTGAAGTCCGAGCTGATGAAAATCTTGCGCAATGACAATGCCGAGTAATTCAATATGTGTTCGGAGTTTATCTGCCAATGATATTTCGTTAAAGATTGGAAGGTAATGCGCTTGCATCCATTCTGTTCCTAGAGATTTCGGCCCGGTTTGCGCAAAATATGGAAGTTCTAAAAGTTTTTCAAGAATGCGGGTATCTACTTTTCCTGTTCTGGCCAAATTTCCATTTTCATCGAATTCATGTCCAATTTCGCGCATCCAGATATTGAGTGGTAAATTGGCTGGCGCGATGTCAAATGCTACATGTATCCCACTTTTTTGACAAGATACGTTGGCGAAACCTCCTAGATTTAGAAATCCATCAGCTTGGTCACTAAAAAGTAAGGCATCGCCAATAGGAACCAATGGTGCACCCTGCCCGCCAGCAACCACATCGAGTGTTCTGAAATCATTGATGACGGGTATTTGGGTATGGTAATTCAAGGTTACGCCACAACCAATTTGCACAGTATATCCTTGTTCTGGTTGGTGAAAAATTGTTTGTCCATGTGCTGCTATAGCGGTAATTTGATGTTTGTCAATATCAAATGTATGACAGAACGACTCTACACATTTTGCATAAAACAAACCGAGTTCATGGTGTAATTGAAAAAGTGCCGGGCTCGGCATTTGTACACTCGTTTTGAGTTTTGAAAGTAGGGCCTCTGGATAAGGAAGAGTTTGGGCATTAATGATTTGAAAAACAGGATTTTGATTGGCTTGAAATTCAAATTCAACATGGGCGATGTCTAGCCCGTCCAAGGATGTTCCTGACATCAGGCCCAAGAGCTGTATTTTATTCGTGTCTTTTGCTTTCAAGAATAGGGGAATTCGTTTATTTTTGTCAAAATTATAATTATAAATCAGTCAACATGAATTTTGAACTCACAGAAGAACATCTAGCCGTAAAGGAAGCCGCCCGCGATTTTGCGCAAAACGTCCTGAAACCTGGCGTGATTGAAAGAGATAACCTACAGAAATTCCCTTTCGAGGAAATTAAGCAACTAGGAGAGCTTGGCTTCATGGGTATGATGGTTGACCCAAAATACGGCGGTAGTGGCATGGATACGCTTTCGTATGTGCTCGCCATGGAAGAAATTTCGAAAGTAGATGCCTCTGCTTCAGTATGTATGTCTGTTAACAACTCTTTGGTTTGTTGGGGGCTTGAACATTTCGGAACAGAAGAACAAAAACAAAAATACCTCGTTCCACTTGCCAAAGGAGAAAAAA
>JBIPMW010000181.1:0-4067 GCA_044376455.1 Crocinitomicaceae bacterium
ATTTCACCGAGTGGCATGATAACAGAACCAATCCCAGCCTTCACATAAAAAGGATACAATTTATCTAGCTTTTCGGTCGTCTCTACTGTTGCCGCTTCAATGGTGTCCAAAAGGATTTTTGTTTCGGCCTGAAAAAATAACAAAGGATAGTCTTTGACCGGGCTTGCCTTCACGGAGTCGATGATTTTAGGAAATTCTAAAATTCGTGAAGCTGGTTCAACTTGCTGATTGGTGATGGTATAACTCGTGAGGTCCTCTTTTTGCTGAGCAAAAGAGGTAACAAACAGACCTATACAGATCAATGTGGTGGTGAATAACTTCATGATTTATTCTTCGTTGATTTCAATTTTCATTTCAGTTTGCTTCTCTTCAGAGGCCGGCGGATTTTTCAGCTGCATGAGCTCATCCCAAAGATCTGAGGCTTCAGAAAGCACACCATCTTGTTGGTCGGGATAAAAATCAAGCACCGATTTGAGGGTTTGTTCTGCTTGGAATAAATCTTCGTGAGCAATATGAACACGCGTCTGCAACAAAAGGACTTTAGCAACCCAATAATTGTAACTCGGTTTCATTTTTAATAAAGCTTTGATTTCCGTCTCAGCTTCGTCATACATTTTCTGACCAAAGTAGATGTCTGCCAACAAGTACTTCGCTTCAGAACCCATGGCTGTAGTAGTATTTTTCACCAACCATTCCAAAGATGCTTTGGCTAAATCGAATTGCTTTAAATGATAATTTGCAATTCCCTTCGCATATTCAGCCTCCACTTTGAGCACCGGAGTAAGTGCGGCATTTTCTAGTACAAAATCTGCGTTAGTCCTTGCCAGTTCATAATTTGAGCCAAGGAAAGCACAACGCATGATACCTAATTTGGCTTCAAACGTACTGGTTGGTTTGGCCGCAACAGCTTCTAATTTTTGATAGTATTGTAAGGCCTTTGAATAATCTTTTCTGATGTAATGATATGCAGCTGTTTTTGCTGAAGCATACTCAGCATAGGTTGTTAAATTTGTTGCCAAGTACTTTTCAAATTGTTGAATGGCTCCTACTGAATCTTTGGTGCGAAGCATGCTATTCCCTAAATAGAAATAGGTTTCATTGATGTACCTTCCATTCGGGAATTTCGTCATGTAAACTTCAAATTTTTCGATGGCTTCTCTGTAATTGGTGTCTTCGTATGCAGCTAATGCTGGCGTATAGAAAATGTTTTCTTTTTCCTCGGTAGAGATGTTTGCACATGGGTATTTGTCAATGACTTCAGACGCAAGATCTGGTTTCTTCTGCGCATTATAGACATCAATGAGGTTCATGACTACCTTTTTACAGATTTCACGTTGCTGCTCATAGGTGCTGAGTATTTCTAAATAAGCCGCCTCAGACTTGAGGTAGTCCCATTTTTTATAATAAATATCGGCAATATCTAATTTTACATCTAGCGCATAAGGAGATTTCGGGAACTCGGCAAGAAAACCTTGATAGGTAGTTAAGGCTTGGTCGTAGTTCAACTGCGACATATAAGTTCTGGCCAACTCATATTGGGCATTCATACGGTATTTAGAGGTCGGTGCTTCTTTGAGTAATTTGGTAAGGGTTGTAGCCTTATCCGGCAGCTGTCCGTTGAATCCTTGTGCTTTTGCCAAATAGAACAAAGCTTTGTCATTGAGAGGAGAATTCAAGTTATAAGCTTGTTGGTAATATTGTACAGCTTGTAAGTTTTGCTTGTTGACGTAATAGGCATCTGCTACCCTGAAAGTGGCATCAACAACTTTGTTAGGCTTGTCTGGGTTGAGCTGTAAATAGGTTCTAAATGATTGAATGGCTTCATCTCTTCTGCCCTGATCTAAGTACGCATAGCCAATGTTGTAATAGGCATCTACTTTTTCAGGCAAAGAATTGGAAGCTGGGGAATTGATGAAATCTCGGTACGTATTGATCGCACTACTTAAGTCATTTTTGCGGTATTGGATATCAGCCATCCAGTAACGAGACAGTGCTACCATTTGTGGATCCATCGGATAAGTACTCACCTTTTTGAAGGCTTCAAAAGCATCTTGCATTTGCCCTTTCTGAAAAAGCTCCACACCATAGTTAAAAGCAACAGTTTGATACACTTTTTTGAGTTGTGCATCTTTAGAAGGCAGCTTATCAATAGACTCTAACGCCTTGGCAAAATTGGACGTATTCGTATAAACATTCACTAAATATTGATAGACGTCTTTTTTGCGTTTTGAGTCTGGATAACGGCTGAGGTAATTTTCAAATGCACGCACCGACTCATCATAAGGGTTGATATCTACTTTAAATGAAATGACGGCAAATTGAAACAATGCATCCTCTTGAATTTGAGGTACGCTATTCATTTCTGCAGCACGCTCAAAAGCACTACGCGCAGGAAGAAGTTTGTTTAATTTAAGGTAAGCATCTCCAATTTGATACATAGCGATGTGTCCGAGACTATCTTGAACGCGGGTGACTTTATCAAAATTCTTGATGGCTTTATCAAACTGCTGCGTTTTATAATAAGCATAGCCAAATTCATAATAATCATCGCGGGTACCACGAGCATTTTGATGGTACTTTTCGAGGTATGGTAGCGCTTGCTCAAACTTCCCGAGCTGATAATAAGCATTCCCAATGATATGTTGTATGTCAAATTCATTATTTACAAAACTGCAAGCCAATACGGTTGGGGCAAAATCTATGACTTCCTGGTACTTCCCTTGTTTGTATAAGATCTGTGCGATATAATATGGAACCACGCCACAATAAGTTGAATCTTTTTGCAAAGCCTTGAATCCTTCTAGCGCTTCTTGCAAAGCAGAACGCGTATAGCTGATATGTGCGTAGTAATAAAGCGCCGGCTTAGCGTATTCGGTAGTGCCGTCTTTGATGTCTTTAAATGCCAAGTAGGCAGCGTCTTGATCCTCGTTTTGATAAGCTGAATAACCCAGCTTAAACAAAACTTCCTCCTTTTGATCCGCCTTCAAATTTCTAACATTGATGTCCGAATAAGCGCGTTGTGCACTCAGGAAATCTTCATTTTTGAAATGATAAGTACCAATACCTATAGCGATTTCAGTGCGGTAATTATTTTCAGGATACGCCTTATTGAACGCTTCCAAAAGCGGAATAGCATCGTTATTGTAAAGTTGAAGAGCAGCCATGCCTTCATAATAATGCGCCTTGATCAGAAAAGGATCGTGTTCATTGCGCTTACTCTGCTGACAAGCTGTAATGTAAGTCCTGAACTCTTGCTTGGCTTCGGCAAACTGAGCTTTGGTATACAAATCTTCGGCATTAAAAAAAGCCGCATTTTCACCACTGTATTTGGTGGATTCCTGAGCCCAAAATAACATTGGGAAGCATAACAGGAAGACAAGATAACGCAAGTTACGATTCATAGTATGTAAAATTACTAGGGGCAAGTGCCCAATCTGAGGGCACAACCAAAAGTTTTAAACCTGAATTTGTTAAGATAAAATCGGTTAAAATTTATTTTGGTTACGACTTAATGAACACATTTGTCTAAAATTATCGCTTGTGTCAACTGTCATCTCTCTTAAGAACGCCAAAATTTACCAACAAGACAAACTCATTCTTGACAACCTTGATCTAGAGTTGGAAGAAAAAACCTTTGCCTATTTGATTGGGAAAACAGGCAGCGGAAAAAGTAGTCTTTTGAAAACACTCTATGCAGAATTACCCCTGACAGAGGGTACAGGAAGTGTTTGTGGTTTTGAACTCCAAGGCCTCAAACGCAAACAAATTCCATTTTTACGCAGAAAAATTGGCATCGTCTTTCAAGATTTCCAGCTACTCACTGATCGAAATGTATTGGAAAATCTCAAGTTTGTACTGGGTGCTACAGGCTGGAGCGACAAAAAACTCATCGAGCAACGTGCGATGAACTGCCTGCAGTTAGTAGGTATTGAAAAAAAGGCCAAGGATTTTCCACATCAACTTTCTGGCGGAGAACAACAACGCGTTTCAATAGCTAGAGCACTACTTAATAAACCTACCTTAATTTTGGCCGACGAGCCCACTGGAAATTTAGATCCAGCAACTTC